>JBBKVU010000452.1:0-22348 GCA_037968595.1 Comamonas sp. | reverse complement strand
ACGTTCAGCGCCGACGCCACGCTGTCGGGCAGCCGGCTCGATCCGCGCTGGCAGGGCACGCTGCAGGCCAGCCGACTGGGCATCGCTTCGCTGCTTGACGGCGTGGACCTGAAGAACGGCACCCTCAACGGCAGCTTCGCGGGCAACCAGCTCAACATCACCCAGCTGCGCTTCGAAGGCGGACAAGGCAGCAGCGCGCGCATCCTGGGCTACAGCGGCAACCTCACGGCGGCCCCTGCCAGCGGCGGCGAGCTGATCGGCCAGGGCAGCATTCGCTGGGACAAGCTCGGCGAAGGCGAAGGTTCGGGCCTGCGCATGCAGTTCAATGCCGAAGCGCGCAAGCTGCAGGTGTTGGTGCGCGCCGACCGCCAGCTCAGCGTCTCGGGCAAGCTCCAGGCCCAGCTCGACCAGGGCCTGTGGACGCTGCGCGGCAAGCTCACCGCCGACCGCGCGGCCATCCTGCTGCCGGAAGACTCCGCGCCGTCGCTGGACTCCGACGTGGTCGTGCGCTCCGCGGCTTCGCGCAAGGCGCAGCAGGAAGCCCAGGCGCGCCAGGCAAGCCAGACCAGCGCCAAGGCCCAGACCGCGAAGCCGCCGGATATCGCGGTGTCCCTGGACCTGGGCAACGACTTCGCGCTGCAGGGCTTTGGCATCACCACACGCCTGGTCGGCCAGCTCGACGTGCTGGGCCCGGTTCAGGCCGGCGGTCCGCCGCGCATCACCGGCGAGGTGCGCACCGAACAGGGCCGCTACCGCGCCTGGGGCCAGTCGCTTGACGTGGAGACCGGCATCGTGCGTTTCAACGGCAGCTACGACAACCCGTCGCTCGACATCCTGGCCATACGCCCGAACATCGCCGTGCGCGCCGGCGTGCAGGTCACGGGCTCGGCCAGCGACCCGCGCGTGCGCCTGTATTCCGACCCGGAAATGCCCGATGCCGAAAAGCTTTCCTGGGTGGTGATGGGTCGCGACCCCTCCGAAGGCGGCGCCGAAGCCGCGCTGCTGCAGCAAGCTGCGCTGGCGCTGCTCAGCAGAGGCGGCTCGGGCGAGAACTTCGCGGGCCGCGTGGGCCTGGACGAGATCGGCTTCAAGGGCCCGGGCAGCAGCGACTCATCGGACGGCGCGGCGCTGACGCTGGGCAAGCGCCTGTCGAAGAACCTGTACATCACCTACGAGCAGAGCCTGTCGGGCGCGATGGGCACGCTCTATGTGTTCTACGACCTGTCGCGCCGCCTCACGCTGCGCGGCCAGACCGGAGAGAAAAGCGCGGTCGACCTGATCTACACGGTGCGCAAGGACTGAGCCCGCGCCCTGATGCCGGCCAGTCCGGTTTCGGGGCGCCGCACACGCTTACAATAACGCCGCGTCTCCTCATAGTTCAATGGATAGAACGAGTGCCTCCTAAGCGCTAGATGCAGGTTCGATTCCTGCTGAGGGGACCATATTCAAGGCCGCAAGCGTTCATAAGCTTCCGGCCTTTTTCTTTTCCCCCTCTGAAACGCTAGCTTTATAGTCCGCAGAGGTGCATTGAAGTGTGCCGCAATCCGGGGGCATCTGGGGGCACATTCGGGGGCACAAATTTCAAAAGTGGGGGCACATTCAAAAGCCCCGGTGATATGAGTATCACTTCGTACCACTGCGCCCCTGCCCCGTTGCCCCGCCCATCTTCACTTAACCCCCTTAGAGAGCCCGCAGAACAGCGCGGCAAGGCGGTTCGAATTACCCGCATTCAAGGCACCTCAGGAGGACCCGACATGGGGGGGGGCACCCTGTTGCCCCATCCTATATCCATTCCCAAATGGCATAGCACGACACCCACAGGGTTTGCCATGCTGCGCACCTTTTTTCGGGTATTGACCTTTTTTCTTGGGAACACTGGGAACAAACCCGAAAAACCTACGCAACCCATTGTCATCATTGAGTAAATTTGTTCCCAAAACACTTTGGGAACAGCCGTTTTCTCTTGGGAACACTGGGAACAAATCGCCAATCTCATGCATTGAGCGCATTACATCGGTCAATATTTAGGCATATCGATGAAAAGCAGCTTCGGGAACTGTTTTCTTTGATAGAGAGCTCTGACTTTCCATTCCGCATCGTCGATCAACAGATATTCCAATTGGGCATAGATCGCCAACGCATAGCCCTCGACAGCAAGCACCAGGGCAGGGAGGGAAGGCCGGCTTATCTTTCTTGGTGCTGCCTCTTTACGCCACGCACGCTCACGAAACCCGAAGCAATCCAGCGCAGAAAGGTTTCCCGCCGCGCCCCTCCGGCGCGCCCGCTGGTCTACCTCATTGCATGCACAGCCAAGACAACCCAGACGGCAAAAAGCCCGGGGCCGTGACGCCTCGGGCTCTGATGGGGTCGCAGCAATATGCCCCCAGCATTCCGAATGTGCCCCCAGCCATAGGGGCACACGCATGACGACGGGCTACACGTCCAGCTCCATGATGGCGGGGGTGACGTGGTAGCACCAAGACAGACCAAGGCCAGGGAGCCGGTGCTTTGCATCGTATTCCCGGTCCTTGCTGGGCTTGAGGCAGCCATGGGCCAGCAGCACCTTGCAGACGGCCTTGTAATCAAAGCCCCGGCATACCTCAGTGCGAAACACTTCGGGCAGCAAAAAATACTCCAGACACACGCGCTCACCCTCTGTCGGGGGCATACGTTCGCCATACTCCCGCTGGTGCTCTGCATCGTTCTTGATGGGCTTGCCATCCTCGCCCACCATGCGCCGAAAGCCCGCGCGTTGCAGCGTCTTGGCGTTGTGGTCATCGGCCGCACGATGCCACCAGGTGAAGCGCCCTTCACCATGGGCCTCAAAGAAGCCGCGCACCTGGCGCAGCATAGCCGCCACCTCGCCATTGCCAGAGCCGCCACGGGCCGCCAGCCAGGCATCAAAGCAGGCTTTCGCCCCGGCTTCGCTCTCGCCCTCATCCCAGCCGGTCAGCCCTGCCTCAGTAGCCAGAGCACCTGCAACGCCCACCAGCGCGAATCGGGCCGCCACGCGGGCCACCTGGCCGCTCGCACCGTTGGGTATCCACGTGCTGGACAGGATGCTTACAGCGTTGCGCACCCGTTTCGCCAGCGTATCGAAATTGGCCGTGGCCCACTCCATGAAAGCCCGCCCTACCGCACCATGGCAATGCTGTGCCTCGCGGGCCAAGTGGGTGGAGAAGGCCGCACCATCGGGCAAGCCATGCAGGCGCTCAAACGCCCCCATGCCCGCGCCGGCATCGGCCGGAATGTCGGCCATGCGAACCTCTTGCCCGGTGCGCGTGCGCTTGCCGCCTTCGGCCATATGGTCAGCCAAGCCTAGCTCCCCTGCACTCAGGAACAGCAAGCGCCAGGACAGGCGCGCACGTGCAGCGCCGTTACGGGTAGCGCGCGCCTTGCTCTGTTCATTCGCCAGCATGTAGGCGCACTCTCCCGCCACCTTGCCTTCTACCTGGGCCAGCTCATCAAGAATCAGCAGGCTGTCGCAGTGCTGGGCCGCTATCGCCTCCAAGGCGTTGTCCGTGGTGCGCCACCGCTGCATAAAGCTGGGACCACCGTAAACGCTGGCCGCAAGGCGCAGCGCCGTGGTCTTGCCGCTTGAACTGTCGCCCCGAAAATGGAACCCACCACTCTCCATGCCTGCAGGCCGCAACAGCGGCCCTGCAAAGGCGCTGGAGACAGCGAACACCAGGCGGCTATTTCCAGCGCAAAGAAGGCCCACGCGGTCCCGCCATTCATCCGCATCACGCTTGATACGGAAGGTGTTTTCCATCTGGTTATCCGACTGAAAAACGATGCGCTCGGCCTCGTCGCCAATGGTTTCATGGGGCAACACGAAAGCCCTGCCATGCCAGCCAATGCGATCAGTGCAACTGGCGAACTCGGGCGGCTTGCGCGTCTGGATGTACTCGGTCAGCCGGTTGCGGGCTGCTGGTGCCGTGGCGATGCGCAGGCCCATATTCAACAGCAGGCCGCGATATTCGCCCCCGTCGCCGCTCAACATGCGAGCCGGCATGGCCCATTGCTTGGGTATGCCCAACGGATCAGCAAAGGTCAGCAGGTAGCCCCAGCCTGCGCCCTCTTGGTTGCGCGTGAGTGCTTCGACCTGCAGCGGCGAGCACAACCACATGGGCCGTGCCGGATTGCCATCGCGATCGCGGCCATGAAACCACACGCCGCCCTCATCCAACATGAATGGGTCATCCCATTCAGCTACATCACCCGGGCCGCTTGCGCTGCCCTTGCCCCGGCCTTTGCCACCATTGCCGTTACCGCTGCCGCCCTGACCGCCAGCACTCCCCTCAGGCGGGCCACCAGCGTCAGCAAAGTGGCCCGTATCGTCGATATCTGTCGCTTGGCCCGTCGCTTGGCTGGCCTCGGCCGACGCTGCCTGCAACCCCTCAGTGGCCTGCTGCACGCACATTTGCACGGCCTGAAGGCCGTGGGCCTGGTGCATATCGTTGAAGTCGCTTGCACCCTCGGGCAGCGCAGAGGGAAACACCGCCGCCCCCTTCACAGCACGCGCTGCAGCCTCTGCCTTCATGCGCCCAGGATTGCGCCCCGTGCGCACCTGCGTGGCCGCGTCATCATCGCCGCACACCACCAGCGCGACAGCGGGCAGCAACTGGCGCAAAGCCTTGGCAACGCCCAGCAGGTTGCCTGCATCAAAGGCCACGGCTACGGGCAGACCAGTGCCCATGTGCAAGCTGGCGGCCGTGGCGTAGCCCTCGGCAATCAGCACCAGGGAAGCGCCTTCCAGCCGGCCCAGCACATGCCACAGCCCGGACTTGCGCCCGCCCTTCAAAAACAGCTTGGACGGCCCGCCATTCGCAGCCGCAGCAGGCGCAATGCGCTGCACGTTCCACAAGCGCCCGACCTCATCACGTACCGGCACCAGCAGCCAGCCATCGACGGTATAGCGCACGCCAATGCCCTGCACGCCCTTGCGCTGCAGGTAAAGAGATTCGCCCGTGTCGCTGGCGTTCTCCCACAAGGCCACAGCCTCGCCGGCCGCCGCTTCATGGTCGGCTTGCATACGGGCCGCTTCGGCTATTTGCGCTTGCTGGCGCTGTTCGCGTTCTTCGGCCTGCTGCTGCAGTTCGGCAGCACTGGGCTTGTGGGCTGAGCCACCCTGGCGGGGCAACTTGAAGCCATGCTGTTTTGCCAAATACAGCAGCGTGGACACCCCTACCCCACCTCCCTCCCGAATGCTGCGCCAGGTGCTGCGCGCAGCGCCCACATCAAAGGTGCCGCCGCCGCTCGCGCTCCAGTCGCTGAAAAGCTGCAGGCCCGTATCGTCGGGATACTCGCTCTTGATTGCCATACCCACGCGCGCCCACTCATCACGGGGCAAATTGGACGGCACAAAGCTCAAAGCATTGCGCAGCAGCTCGGGGGTAATGGTGGTTTTTGTCATTGAATACGAGGCTCCAGATCACGCCGATGCAACGGGCAAAAGCCCGCCTGCAGCATCGCAGGGCGGCCAGGCTGGGACCTGGCCAGAACCTCACCTGTCTTGCAGTTGGAAATGGTCAGCACGCCCCAGGCGTCGAACACCAGCCGACACGGCGCACCTTGGGGCGGCACAAACCGCATCGCCAACAACGAAGCTGCATTGCCATCGGCCTGCAGAAATGCGGCTTCATTTGGCATGGAATGCTCCATGCAACTGGCGCGTGCTTGCTTCACCACATGACCCGTTTTCGGGTCCTGCAGCATGAGCACGCCAGGCCACGCAAACATCACATACATGGTGGGCAGGCCTGGCCGGCACCACCGTTTGCGAAAGATCACGCCGTCAGGTGCGATGCGATGCGCCTGCATATGCTCTGCACCTCGACGCAAACGCGATTGGGCCGCTTCGGCCGCGGCGTGCCTAGCTTTGTCTACAGACAACGGTTCAGACTGGGACAAACTTTCAAACATGGCACTTGCCCTTCTCCTTGAACGAAGCACCCTGGATGCGGTCATGAACCCACTTCTGCACAGCCACCTCAGACCATGCAACCATGCGCGAGGAAAGCCGCACCGGTCTCGGAAATGAACCGTCTTTCAACAGCTTGTAGATGGTGGATTTTTTGCAACCGGTGGCACTCTCAACTTCCGGCAGGCGGATCAAACGGTCTCGTCCGTGGGGGTCTTGTCGTGACTGCATGTGCATGAACTCCTATGGGTCTCGGTGGAAATGAAAGGAGCATCCAAGAAGCGCTGTCTCATTTCCAGGAAAACTGAGACGATCTTTCGTGCGTAGCGTATTCCGCGAACTTCCTTGGATGCATGCGCACATGGTCATCAAGGAGCCGTCCGGTTTCTAGGTAAGAAACCGAACTATTTCGAGTACGTGGACACTGCTGCGCGCTTCAATGGGTACATACGCACATGTTCTGCATTGGGCTGTCCTGTTTCTAGGGAAGGAACAGGACCGATTGCAGTGCATATCCGTTGCAGCGCACTTCGTTGGATGCATACGCACATGTTCATCAGAAGGCTGTCTAGTTTCTAGGGAAGAAACTAGACTTCCTTTCATGACTGCGCTCTAGGGTCGATGGCTTTCGGCTTACTAGGACGCCCAGGCTTCTTGCGCGACGGAGCGAATAGATTCTTGAATGCCTGAAACGCCTTGTCGTTGCGAGCATCGAAGACTCGCCGCCAATGTGCCTCCCACTCGCGCCGTCCCGCAGGCGATTGGAGATACAGCTCGTCGGCCAGCTCACGCCTCTTATCAAGGATGCGACGGGCGGCTTGGCTCGGAGCACCGATAAGGTCACAGCGGAGGCACCACCAGTCGCAGCTATCCCATGCATTTGGACGACCCTTCACGCCATCAGGGCGGCAACGGCGCAACCAGTAGCGGAAGCGGCCAACGTCAAAGCGCAGGCTTTGAACTCCCTCCGGCCACTCCGTACCAGGTGGGATTACGTTCTCATCTTCGAGCTGGGCGCGGGTGCCTTCGTACTCCCAACATTCGAGGTGGCACGGACGAATGCGGACTTTCAGCGATTGCCCTACGGCTTGCTCGCCCGTAGCTGGGATAGCGATGGTTTTTTGAATAGGCTGCGCCTGGCCCGCCGCACGGGCAGCGTTGCTTTGTCCATTCATGGTTCAGCCCTCCAGCGCCAGCGAAAGACCACGCAGGGCGGCCAGGGCTTGGCTTGCCTTGCGGCGCGCTGCTGCGGTTTTTGCCCGCGGCTGTCGCAGGAAGAACACGGCCATGTTCAGCGCATTTTGCGCATCGGTATGCAATTGAATGGGGTCAATGGTCCCCGAGGTGGGCAATGTGGACGCATGCGCGCAGAGAGTGGCAGCCATAGTGGCCTCCAAGTGGTTCGGTTTACAAAAACCACCACCTCCCACGCCAATGGAAGGCGGCAGCTCGGACAGGTTGGCGTACCGGGAACCACTTGCGTGAACCGGCAGAGCTTGCGCTCTCCCATCCGAGCCACCATAAACTGAAGGCACGAATTCAAAAGCCGCAGGTACTGCGGGTTTACTGCGGCTTGTGTCGCAGTGGTTCTTCGGGACGCCAATCCCGTTCACGCCTTTTTTTGGCGCGTCTGGCGAACTGTAGCACGGCAGTCAGCACTACGTGAAGTGTTGAAGGCTTTGAGCCTTACTTTACCCACCATGTTCGGCAAGCGCTAGCTGACGGCTGCCCCTGGAGAGGTCTAGGCTGGCCCAACGGACAGCCACTGTCAGCAATATTTACCTGACCTGTCCCGTTTGTGGGGTCAACACGATAAGTGTCACGCTGCCAAGTAGCGAACTTTCCAAGCCAAACAGCCTAAATCTATCCTCTGCAATCGCGCAGCTTCGCACCAACTTCACCGGCTAGAAAGCTCTTGACCACCTTGAGGTTGTACGCTGTATATCGCTTCACGATAGAAACGCTCCTTGAAGTTTCTCCAATTTCTGACAATTAGCTCAAAGCCGGAGCGCATCCATATTTCACGCTGGCGAGAAAATTTTATGCCGGCCAAAAACATAGCAATCATCGCGGCAGCCACCGCGCTGTAATAATCCGAGATCAATCGACTAAGGCGTTTATCCATACACCAAGAATTCCCCTTCTGGAGGGTCAACGCCGATAGAGTTCTTTGAGATGAATGTAGGTGCGGTCAAATTTTAGCGCGGGTTCAGCTTGAACGATTTCTTCGAGACACTTCGCCAGATCATCTTCAATAAACTGTTGCCTTGCAATAATCGCGAAAAGAAACTGAAGTGCATCTTGGGGAAAGTTTCTGCAATGCCCTGCTTCTTTAAGCTTAAGCAGTTCTCCGTAAGGATGCTCATTGGGAATGAGCCACGCACGCACAAGTTCCAGAGCAGCCGGAAACTCACTTCCGGCATTCAAGGCCAAGTTCGCAAGACTTTCAGAAATTCGTGCCGTCATATACTCACGCGTCTTCGGCCAGATGTTGTGCCAAAACGGCACAACGCGATTCTTCCAATACTCTTCTCGTTGGTCCCCTGCCCCCTCAAGAGCTTGCGAGAGGGCGCGTGCGATATCATGAAGCCCTTCCTGAGGCAATGCTGCTATTGCATCTCGGAGCTCTTTAGCGTTGAAATCCTCAGTTGGCTCAAGAGATGCATAGGTCAGAAGTGTTGCAAACTGGCGCTTGTGCTTGCCTAAATCTTCGTACCGGCTCGCGGTGTCCAAAAAATCTTGCTTTATCATTTTTATGAAGGGTTGATACAGTCGCGGTGACCATAGAAATCCTTCCCACGCAGACTTGGCCTCAATAGGATTATCCCAGCTAAATAGGGGTATGAGATACTGCTCTGACCACGCTTGGTCCACACGAAAAAATGAGATGGCATGCGCGCACAGAAGAACTCGACCATGGCGATACAGCTCAACTTTTGTGTCACATATCGAAGTAAAAACAGGACGGAGATTCTCGGGCAAGAGGTCTCCGTCGTTGATTCCCTTTCCGAACCATAAATTAATGAGTGCTTTTGTGATTTGGCCAACCGGGTGGTTTATTGCCTCCATCACTGGCTCGCCAATTGGCTTTCCATTGCTTTGAATAGCGGATTTTGGCGACAACGGCAGCTCAAGGAGCTTAATGCACAGTCCGAGAAAGAGTGCTTGGCGCTCTCCAATCGACTTGGAGACGGCTTCAAGCCAACTGCTCATTGCACTGGCCGTCTCTTGCAGTTTTGCTGACGGCATATGTTCCACTATGGCTGAAACGAGCAGCCATGATCGCTGGACAATCGTCTCTTCGCACCACTGTTGGAACGCCGTACGCCACCGCTCCGCTGGCCATTGGCCATTCTTAGCCACTTCGCGAAGAGCTAGAACGCTGGAAATGAGGCGCGTGCGACACACCTCCGCCCAGGTGTCCTCGTCGAATGGACTTCGCCTTTTTGGAGGCTGCGCTAGCCAAACAGCGAGTTCCTTCCACTTACGCGGCGCAACATCCACCCGTATGTCCAGCTCATAGTCGGGGTCACCAGACCCACTCATCCAATGAGTGAACTCCTCGCGCTCGTGCGGCGCCAACTTCCACTCCGGATGCTTAACAGATAGAGAAAGCAAACGTTCTTGAGCAGCAACGCCCATTGTGGTACGAGCAGCCTGGAGCTTCGACAGAAACAGCCAGGTGTTGTTCTCAGAAATGAAAAGAAGGGAATCCCCCTCTATATCCTCCCTGAACATCCTTCTGGGTGGACCGGCCAGAACTGCAGCCTCAAGCTCTCTCGCCTCTTTTTCCTGTAAACGCTCCCCTTGAAGCACCAAGAGCCGGCAAACTTCTCGCCTTGTTTCAACGGACCATAGCCACCACCCATCATCCGCAACAAGCCAGCTAACCCAATCAAGTGAGCCAGAGGAAGAAAGACTGGCTCCATGCAGAGCCAAGCGCTTGAACATCGGATAAGGCTCACCAAACCAGCCCTCTGCAACTCGCGCTGCTCGGTCGGACTCAGCCTCGTTGACGGCCTCCCAAGAATCCCGCAAGGACTCCGCCAAAAATGTCCAGTCATGAAATCGACGGTTCTGCCAATGTTTTGAGATTGAGGGCAAATCCCAATGAGACACGTCTCTAAATTCGTCGGCCTTCCCCAGCTCGTTGAAAAGGTCCAGCGCATCCCGAAGAAGATTCTCAAATTCTCTAAATAGGGAAATCAGAACCGGTTTATTCTCGCGCAGATGATCTCCCAAAACAGAGCGGACGTGCTCACTGTTGAGTACGACCTCGCACTCTACGATGCTCAATAAACTATCCGAATCAACTTCTCTTTCCGAGTAGCCAGGCCACCTGTGTGGAGCGCGAATTTCAACCTTCGGCGACAAGAGCTCACGAAGTGCTAACCTTGTGGAAGCAGAGAGCCCTTCTCGCTTAAAGCGGATTTTCCAGGCGTAAAGGTCAGTCGATCGGGCCAAGCTCCTCACACGCCCGCTAAGCAATAAACTCCAGATCTTACGCATTGGCACCGAAGGAATGGAATTACCAGCCTTCTCACACATTTCTGCGAGTTCGTCCGTCTTTCCACTCCTCTCCAAAACCGCAATTTTCTCAAGCTGCAGCTCGACCAACTGTGCAAACGATCGACCCAAGCTTGCCCCTCGACCAATTATCCAATGAACAAGTCGAGGGTCGTTTAGATGGCGCACCAACCACAATGCCAATTGATGCATTACCAAGTCCCAAGCGCCATTACCGCCCGCATGATGCACCACAGTCATCCAAGGGCTTTGACGATACGGGCTGGGCCTGTCGATGAGGCTGAAGCGAAGCTCTTTATCTACGTCCAGGCACGGAGTTACCCCAAAGCGAGCTAAATCTCCATGCTCATAACGTTTGTCAGAAAAAGCATTTATGAGCCAATCGAGCGAAGGAGCCGGCACAAACTCCGAAAATATGCGCGCTGGCCTTCCAGACCTGTCACAAAGCGCCCACAGCATGCGACCAACGAAGTCGTCCTGCTGGGTACTGGCAGAAGGACGGGCAGATGCGTAGTTGACAACGATGCGCTCTTTACCAAGAACGCCATCACGATGGGTCTCCCCCCAAGCCTGAATTGAACGATGCAACAACTCATGGCTTTGGTTTTCAACGCGATACAGAATTGGCTTGACTCCCTTAGCCTCCCACTCCTCATGCTGCGCACTCTCGTCACCAGGCGAGCACTGGCCAAATGCCCAGGCAGTTGGCGTTTGCTCTCCCTGCCTTCGATCGGCTGCAAGCGCATCCATCATGTAACGCATCACCGGATCATCGATGCTGTAGCCCACAAAACAGATGACGTAGTTCCGAAACAAGTCACTGACGAATCGAGCTGCCCAGCGTTCTGTCAGATACGCCAATCCGAAGTCGCCGCTGGTGACGACAAGACGATTCAGGACTGCATCAGAGTCATCCTCGGGCAGACGTCCGTGCAGATAGACCAACCCATCCCAACGACTGCTCTTAGGCACAGGCAGCATTGGCGCAGAATATATTTGCAAGGCCTGTTTACCTTGCGCTGCATCCTCGAAAACTCTGTCAAAGTTGGTTGTGACAAGCCTCAGCACTCCGTTGCGATTGCGAGCTAGATGTAGCAGAGCAGCGTGAGTGTCAGTCGCCCCCGGCTTACTCAAATCTGGCTGCAAACACTTCGCAAGTGCCCGCCTTACAGCCAGCCTATCGCCCGGAAGACGCCCTTCGAGTAGCTCCAATGTCGCATCGTACTGGCGGTTAGCGAAAGCTCGCTGTTCGATACCAGAAAGGTTAGCACCGACGTTCTTGTAGATGCCCTCGACAAGACCACAGAACCCCGGCAATCCTGCCGGATAAGAGATTCCTGCACCGCAGAAGAAGACCACTCGCCCTTCCTCATGTGCCAACAACAGAGCGTCCGGAATGTCCGGCCCATTAGCAACAAACTGCACTTTATTTCTCCCTCTTCGCTTTTTCTCCAGCGCCTCACAAATTTAGCCTGCACCATATCATCGTCCTGAATGGCCGCTTTAAAGCGCTGCGTGCAAGGCAGCCCAAAGAACACTCCATTTGAAGCTGAGGCGCAGCATTTCTACGCTCCTCGCTAGCTGGTTTAGGCGTACTGTCGCTTCCTAAATGGTGCTGCTAAACGTCTCTATTCAGCCTAAGGTCAACAACTACCGCTATTTCTCCGAAGACAACTTCTAGCCGGCAGGCGGCTGCTCCCATAGCAGCTTCCGATCCTTAGGGCCTTCTTAACTGCAATAGCTTTATCCCCAAACGGCCTTGAATTGACTTTGTGCACCTATGAATCTCCTCTGACACAACCTAGAAAATTAGGCCGCTACCGTCGCTCTCCACACCCACAAGCACCAAAAATGTGCACCAGCAGGCGCCCTCACAATCCTTTATTTTGGTGCCGAGCACCTTTGGGGCAACGTAGTCGCTCCATCTCCTTTAGCCGGGGTTGTTGCAGGCTCTGCCCTACGTATGGCACTCCCCAAAATGCACCCTCCCAACCGCACGGGCGTACTCGCCTCATGCACCTGGACGCGTCGCAGAATGGGGCGCCAAGGGAACGTCCGTCGCGCTGTTTTCCAGCGCAGTGCGTCACACCACACGCTGCACAGCGTCACCCAGGTACAAGCCATCACGCGCCCCCATCCCAGCGCCACGGCACTGCACGCGTCGATACACCCAGCCCCGCCACCGTCTTCACCCAGAGCAACAACCATCTCGCCTGACCACTGAATCAAGACCAAGGAACAAGACACAAGAGAGAGAAAGAACAGTACATATTTCACATTAAGAAATATTCTTTATTTGTTCCCACTTTGTTCCCAGAATGTTCCCAATTTGTTCCCAAACTATTTGATAGCAGAGATGCTTCATTTATCAATGCTTTCCAAGCATTACGGCTTTCAGAAAACAGCGTGTTCCCATGTTCCCAAGAAAAGCAATGTCCTGGGCCGATTCACTTGCATCCGTCACACCCATCTTCACGACCCACGGGCACAAAAAAGCCGCCTCATCGGGCGGTCTGGTGGGCTGGCGCTGGTGGACTTGTCGACCAAGTCAGGCGGTGCGCTGATGCAGATGCACCACTTTCCCGGTCTTGCGGCCGTCGAGGTAGTCGGCCCACCACTGAAGCAACTTGGTGCGTTCATCCATGTAGGTGCTGCGGTGGTAAGCGGCACGCACCTCGTTGCGCTCCTTGTGGGCCAACTGGCGCTCGATCACATCGGCACGCCATCCGGTTTCATTGGACACCGTGGAAAACAGCGCCCGGAAGCCGTGGGCTGTGGCTAGGTTCTTGTAGCCCATGCGGGCCATGGCCGAATTGAACGTGTTCTCGCTCAAGGGCTTACTGGGGTAGTACGGGCTGGGGAAGATCAGTTCACGCCCACCGCTCAGGGACTGCATGGACTGCAGCAGCTCCAGGGCTTGACGAGACAAAGGCACGCGGTGTTCCTGCCGCATTTTCATTCTCTCGGCGGGAATGGTCCACAGGGCTGCATCCATGTCCACCTCGGCCCAGAGCGCGCCGCGGACCTCGCCAGGACGGGTGGCTGTCAGCATCAGCAGACGCAGTGCATGGATGGTGTGGGGGTCACCATCGTAGGCGTCCAGTTGGGCAAGGAACGCGGGCAGGTCCTTGGCATCGAGCGCGGCCCGGTGCTTGACCTCACGGGGCTTGAGAATCTCCGATGGCACAAGGTCCAACATGGGATTGCTCTCCAGCCGTCCATGGATGACAGCCCAGCGGAAAATTGCTTTCACTCGCTGCAGCACGCGCCCGGCCTGCTCGCCAGCGCCACGGGCTTCGACAGCCTTCACGGCGTTCATCACCTCCAACGGTGTGATGGTGGCCAGCGGTCGATCCCCAAGGGCCTTGAGCATGTGCGAATCCAGAGAGGCACGAATCCGCTCCAGGGTGAGAGGCTCCCAGCGCGCCGTCTGGTGCTCCATCCATTCATTGGCCACGGCCCGGAAGGTGTTCACCGCGTCATGCGCCACCCTGGCCTTGGCCGCCTTGCGCTGCTCGGCCGGATCGTCGCCCGCCTGGATGGACTGCCGGGCCTGTGCAGCCAGCTCCCGCGCATCCTTGAGGCCCACAGCCGGATAGACGCCCAGCGCAAGCCGCTTCTCTTTTCCGGCAATGCGGTACTTCAACCGCCAGTAGCGGCCACCGGCTTGGGTCAGTTCCAGATACAGGCCCGCGCCGTCAAAGTGCTTGCCGGACTTGGCAAGGGTTCGCAGCTTGGCATCGGTCAATTTCATAAGGGGGCATCCTCGACAGTCTGGGGGCACATTTGGGGGCATATTTCAACACACCACCGCGACCATCAAGCATTCATACGGGTTGCCGGCCTGAATGTGAGTACTGCTGAGGGACCATATTCAAGGCTGCAATGTCATACCGACATGCGGCCTTTTTTCTTGGCGCCTTGCGCCCGATGCGGCATGGACGACGGGCATGCTGGTCAGGTGACGCCTTCCTAACCTTTTGACACAAAGTTACGTTACGATGGTTTTCCCAGGCAAGCCTTTTGCCTGGCAACAATGGGAGGAAAACATGACGTTCCAGGAATCCATTCGGGTTTGCTTTTCCAAATATGCGGATTTCAGCGGGCGCGCCACCCGCTCGGAGTACTGGTGGTTCATTCTGTTCGTCATCCTTGCCGGTCTGGGCATTTCGATGATCAGCGACGTTCTCGGCGGAATCTTTGCTTTGGCAACCTTGCTGCCGTCCATCGCTGCGGCAACGCGCAGACTCCATGACACCAATCGCAGCGGCTGGTGGCAGTTGATCTGCCTGGTGCCACTCATCGGCGGGATTGTGCTGATCGTGTTTCTCGCCCAGGACAGCCAAAGCGACAACGCCTTCGCCCAGGTCTGAGCCACGCGTGCAGCGGGCAGTCCGCGGTTCGATGCGCGCCCCTCAGGCCGCAGGCAGATCCGCCGCCCTGGCCGGCCTCCCATAGAGCCAGCCCTGGCCCTTGGCCTGCGGGTGCAGTTGCTTGAGGAAGTTCTCCTGGGCTTCGGTTTCTATGCCTTCGACAATCAGCATCACCTTCAATGCGCTGGCGATGGACATGATTCCCGGAATGACTTCACTGGCCAGCGATTCCGTGCCTATCGCGTTGGTGAAGGCACGGTCCATCTTGATGGCATCCAGCGGCAGCGCGGCGAGATAGGCGAAGTTCGAATAGCCGGTGCCGAAGTCATCGATCATCACCCTGTGGCCCGCATCGCGCAGCGCCTGAAATGCGCGGCCCAGGTCCACAAAATCGGCGGTGGAGCGCTCCGTGACTTCGAGCGCGACTCGGTTCGCGCAAATGCGGTGTTCGCGGCACAGGTTTTCCAGATACCCACGGAAATGCCGATTGGTGATTTCCTCCGAAGCCACGTTCACGCTGACGTAGAAAGGCGCTGCGGCGCGCAATCTGTCGCCGAGATCGTGGAAAGTCGCCCTCAGCACCGAGCGGGTCAGCGCATCGAGCCAGCCCATTTTTTCCGCCAGCGGAATGAACTGGTCCGGTGGAATATTCCTGCCATTGGCATCCGACCAGCGCGCCAGCGCCTCGACGCCGACCAGGCGCCGGTCTTGCAGCATGCGTATGGGCTGGTAGACAACGCGTATGGCATCCCTGTCTATGGCTCGTTTGAGCTGCGCCGCCAGGGAGTTGCGCCGCGCCAAATATCCGCTGAGCGTGAGCCCTATGCCCGCACCGGCAAAGATTCCCAGGAACACCAGTGCCGCCAGCAGCCCGCGTGCCTCGCTCCACAGCGGTGAGCGCGGGCTAGACTGCACCACGCATATGGATCTGACCGCATGGCAATGCGCAATCGCGTATTTGTGCAGTTCGTCCAGCGACTGCGCGCGAAACGCCTGCTGCAGCCGGCTGACATCGCCGAAGCTGCGGAACACATAGGTGCCGTCGCGCGAAAGCACCAGGGTCTTGATTCCCGGGTCGGCAAAGCCCACGCCGTCAAACGCGCCGGGTGCGGCCATCACGGCCATTGCGCCATGGGCCGTCATGTCCGACTGCACCCCGCCTATGGGCGTCGAGGTGATGTCGCGCCAGAAGCGCCATGAGGCCATGGCGTGGTGCGGCGCTGGCAGCGCAAACGGCGTCGCCAGCCTGCCCCATGCCGCGCTGCACGCAATGCCGCCTTTTTCCAGCCTGGCGACGTCGCGCACAAAGCGCGAATGAAAGCTCAGCAGCCGCAACTGGTCCAGGTCCTCGGCGCTGCAGGGCTCGGTCTCGAGACTGCGCGCCTTCTGCAAGATGAGATCGGTCTGATCCGCGACCTCGATGGCGCGCTCCAGAATCCGGGTCGCGTGCGCGTGCAGCGTGGCGATTTTTCCCCGGTCGATGAGCTTTTGCGCCGCCACCAGCGTGGCGGCCAGCGTCAGCACCATGGACGTGATGAGAATGACCTGTGTGTGGCGTCCCGATGAACCGAGAACTTTGCCAAAAATGGAGAGCGGCATGGGCGATTTCCGAACCGGCGCAATCCGTCCCACCTCCGCTGTGGAGCCCTGAATTCGCAAGCTGCTGAGAGAAGCTCGGCTTGAATCCAATGCCGAACGTAGTCCGCTGATGATCTCAGGCAATCCGGCCGGCGCCAAGCAAATGCGCCATGGATTCCTACAGACATTCCCTGCAAATCATCAAACCGCGGGCCGGCCAGGGCCTGCCCGCCCTGATAAAGTGCCAGTTCTTCCCAGCCCCAACCATGGCCTTGCCCCCGCCCTTCAAAGTCGATCTGCGCAGCTATGCCGCGCACAGCGACGAGCACAGCCACAGCTTTTCGCAGCTGGTGCTGCCGCTCGCCGGAAAACTGCAGATGCGCATAGGCACGCATGACGGCTGCGTGCAGCAGGGGCGCGCGGCATTCGTGGCCAGCGGAACGCCCCACTCCCAGGCCGGACAGGGCGCGAACCGCTCGCTGGTGCTTGATCTGGGCGATGGCGATATCACCGGGGACTTTGTCGAGCACATGTCCTCGCGCCCTTTTGCCACCGTGTCTCCCGCCGCTTATCGGCTGATCAGCTACATGGGCCTGGCGCTGCAGCAAGGCAGCGCGCGCGCCGAGATCGCGCGCCATTGGGTGCCGTTGATGCTGGACGCATTGAGCGCGCGGGCCGTGCGCCCCGTCTCCCGCCTGAGCGCGCTGATGGCCCTGGTCGAGACCCGGCCGGGACAGCACTGGACGACGGAATCCATGGCGCGCGAAGCCTGCCTGAGCGTCAGCCGCCTGCATGCGCTGTTTCGTGCCGAGCTGGACATGACGCCCGCATCCTGGCTCACGCAGGTACGGCTGGAGCGCGTGCGCGAATGGCTGCTGCACACCAACCAGCCGATTGCGCAGATTGCGCTGGCGGCGGGATATTCCGACCAGAACGCGCTGACGCGCGCCATGCGCAAGGCCAGCGGCATCACTCCGGCCGCCTTGCGCCGTCAGGCAAAAGACCGGGCCTAATTTGCAGGAGTCCGGGCCGAGACGCTGCGCGCGCGCGCGGCGACAGTAGAGGCATGTCTTCCAGCAGCATTTCCCTTCCTGTCACCGACCGAAACACCTTCATGGGCATTGCCTGCGGCATGGCCGCGGGCGCATTGTGGGGCCTGGTGTTTCTTGCGCCCGAACTGGCAAACGGCTTCACTCCGCTGCAGCTTTCCGCGGGGCGCTTCCTGGCCTATGGCGTCTTCGCCGCAGCGCTTCTCTGGCCGCGCTGGGGCGCGCTCAAGGCCAAGCTCGCCGCGCGCGACTGGCGGGCGCTGTGCGCCTTGAGCTTTCTGGGCAATGCGCTTTACTACGTGCTGCTGGCCAACGCCGTGCAGCGCGGCGGCATCGCCATGACTTCGCTGGTCATAGGCTTTCTGCCGGTGGCGGTCACCGTGATCGGCAGCCGCGAAAGCCAGGCCGTGCCGCTGCGCCGATTGGCAGCGTCGTTGCTGTTTGGCCTGGCGGGAGTGGCCTGCATAGGCTGGGAATCGCTGGGCGGGCAGAGCGCGCGTGGCGACCTGGTGGGCGTGCTGTGTGCGTTCGGCGCACTGGTGTCCTGGACGCTGTTTGCCATCGGCAACAGCCGGCAGCTGGCGCGGCTGCCGCAGGTTTCCGCGCACGACTGGAATCTCGCGATCGGCGTGGTGACGGGCGCCCAGGCGGTGTTGCTGCTGCTGCTGGCGTGGCTGCTCGACAGCAATGAACATACTGCATCGCAGTGGTGGCGTTTCATCGCGGTGGTCACCGGCGTGGCGCTGGCCGCATCCATTGCGGGCAACGCGCTGTGGAACCGCATGAGCCGCATGCTGCCGCTTACCATGGTCGGGCAGATGATTCTTTTCGAGACGCTGTTCGCGCTGCTGTATGGCTTTCTCTGGGAGCAGCGGCTGCCGACGCCCTGGGAAATGGCGGCCATGCTGCTGGTCGTGGCCGGCGTGCTGTCATGCGTGCGCGCGCACCGACCCCGGCAGAGGACATAGGCCAGCCTGACCGGAAACCCTCAGACACCGGCCCACAGCGCCAGCAGCGCCAGGGCCGCGGGCAGGGCCTGTATCAGCAGGATCTTGCGGCTGGCGGTGAACCCGCCATAGAGGCCGGCAATCAGCACGCAGACCAGGAAGAACAACTGGAACTCCAGCCCCGCGCCGCCGCGCGCCAGGCCGTAGAACAGTCCGGCGGCCAGAAAGCCGTTGTACAGGCCCTGGTTGGCGGCCAGCGTGCGCGTCTGGGCCGCGAATTCAGCGCTCAGGCCGAACGCACGCCGACCCGCCGGCCTTTCCCAGAGGAACATTTCCAGGACGACGATGTAGCAGTGGATGGCCACGACAAGGCCGATGAGAATGCTGGCGATCATGGCTTTCCTTGGTTGGAACAGGTCGGCAGACGCGCACCGCTGCGCAGGCAATTCAAGGGCGCAGCAGCACCTTGCCCTTGCGTCCCGGCTGCAGGCTGGCGGCCGCGGCCTGGGACACCTCGGCCAGATCGTAGACGGCTTCGACCGGGAGTTTGAGCGTGCCGCTCGCGGCCAGGCCCAGCAGCTCGCCTATCAGGCGGCGCTTGTCGTCCACCGACAGCGCCGCGCTGACCTTGCTGCCCCAGAAGCCCTTGACCGTGGCCTGCTTGAAGATCAGGTCGCCCGAAGCAATCTGCATGGGCTCGCCGGCCATGGTGCCGAACGACACCAGCAGCCCGCCCTCGCCCAGCAGCGCCAACAGTTCACCGCTGGCCTTGCCGCCAATCGAATCCACCGCGGCGCGCAGCGGTGCATCGCCGGCAATCGCGCGCACCTGGTCCTTCCAGCTGGGCTGGGCGGTTGAAACCACGTTGGCAATGCCCAGCGCGGCCAGCTCATCGACACCGGCATCGCGGCGCACCAGGTTGATGGTGTGCACGCCGCGCGCCGCAGCCAGCATGGCCAGGGTCTTGCCCACCGCGCCATTGGCGGTGTTCTGCACGATCCAGTCGCCGCTTTGGACTTCCAGGAACTCGAGCAGCATCAGCGCGCTCAGCGGCATGGCGATCAATTGCGCGGCCGCCTCGTCGGCAATCGCCGCGGGCAGCGGCACCAGCAGCGGCGCGGGCGCCGTGAAGTACTCGGCCCAGCTGCCGTGCACGCCGGCAACGGCAACGCGCTGGCCAGTCGACACGCCCTGCACGCCGTCACCGAGCGCGTCGACAATGCCGACCGCCTCGCTGCCGGCGATAGGCGGCAGCGTGGGCTTGTAGCCGTACTGGCCGCGCACCGTCCACAGATCGTGGTTGTGTATCGGCGACAGCAGGGTCTTGATGCGGACTTCGCCCGGTCCGGGCTGGGGCACGGGCTGATCGCCCAGTTGCAGAACGTCGGCGGGCTCGCCGAAAGTGGTGTGGATGGCACTGCGCATGGAGGCTCCTGGTGAATTCTATGGGGCTGGCTCAGGCCAGTTGCTGCAGCAGCGCCTGGGCGCAGGCGGCCGAACTGCCGGGGTTCTGGCCGGTGACAAGGCGGCCGTCGGTGACGACATGCGACTGCCAGTCGGGACCTTTTTCGTAGCGGCCGCCCAGGCGCTGGAACTCGTCTTCAATCAGGAACGGCACGACCTGGGTCAGGCCCACGGCGTCTTCCTCGCTGTTGGAAAAGCCGGTGACGCGGCGCCCGGCAATCCAGGGCTGGCCATCGGCGCCGCGCACCTTGATCAAGGCGCCCGGCGCGTGGCACACCAGGGCCGCGGGCTTGTCGGCGCGCGCGAAGTGTTCCAGCAAGGCAATTGATGTGGCGTCGTTGGCCAGATCCCACAGCGGACCGTGGCCGCCAGGATAGAACACGGCGTCGAAATCGGCTGCATTCACACTGGCCAGCGGCACCGTGTTGGCCAGCAACTGCTGCGCCGCCGGGTCCTGGCGAAAGCGTTCGGTCTCGGCGGTCTGGGCGTCGGCTTCATCGCTTTTCGGATCGAGCGGTGGCTGGCCGCCCTTGGGCGAAGCCAGCGTGATGCTCGCCCCCGCGTCCTTGAAGACGTAATACGGCGCGGCGAACTCCTCGAGCCAGAAGCCGGTTTTCTTGCCGGTGTCGCCGAGTTGGTCGTGCGAAGTCAGTACCAGAAGAATGTTCATTTTCAAGTCCTTTCAGGGAGGGGAGACGCCACGACGGGCGCGGAGTGATTGCAGGCCAGCAGGTGCTGGGTGGCCGCCAGGGCCTGGTGCAGCGGCGCCTTGTCGCGTCCGAGCTTGGTCAGCAGCGCCGCACCCAGCCACATCTGGTAGAGCACCTGGGCCAGGGCCTGGGCATCGGCGCCGGGTGGCAGCGAGCCGTCCTCGCGGCCTTCGCGCAGCGCGGCGGCAATGCGCGCCACCAGTGCGGCCACACCGTCGTTGAGGATGCGGCGCATGTCTTCCGACAGGTCGGCGACTTCGGCGGCGAGCTTCACGACCAGGCAGTCCTCGGCCCAGCCGCGGTGGTCGGCCGTGCCCAGCCAGGCCTGCCAGTAGGCCATCACGCGATCACCGCCGCTGCTTTGCTCGGCCAGCAAGGCCTGCAGGCGCTGGCCGTAGTCGGCCACATACTGCTCGAGCAGCGCGCAGCCAAAGGCTTCCTTGGATGCGAAGTAGTGATAGAACGAGCCCTTGGGCACGTTGCAGGCGGTGAGAAGCTCCTGCAGCCCGACGCCGACAAAGCCCTTGCGCAACACCAGCGCATGGCCGGAGTCCAGCAGTTGCTGGCGCGTGGCTTCGGCTTTCTTGGTCAATTTCATGCCTGCATTCTACACAGAATAGACCAGTCGTCTAGTTTTCGGATGTCGCCTGGAAGACAGGACAGCTGCATCCGCCGCCATGACCCCAGCTTTGGCGCGAATGGCATGCTGCGGGCACAATCGCCCTCCCCTTCACTGTTTCATCGCCGCACCATGCCCGCCACCGAAATCACCGTCACCTCCGCTGGCAAAGTCGCGGGCCAGGAGCTGCTGGTTCCCACGGGCCAGGAAGGCACGCACTACGCGCATATCCAGGACTGGCTCACGGCCCAGCTCAAGGCCAAGAAATCGGTGCGCGACGTGAGCCAGAAAGTGCTGGTCAAGGGCATCAAGCAGTGGGCAGTCTATGAAGGCAAGTCGGGCGGCAAGCCGGTGCGCTGGGTCTTCAAGATCACCTGAAGTCAGCGCGCGACCACGGGCATGGAGGGCGCGAAGTGCTTAGCGCCGACAACGCACAGAATGACGGCCAGCGTCACGCCGACCATGCCCAGGCTCACGGCTTCGTGCAGCAGGCCTGCTGCCAGCGCCAGGCCGAAGAACGGCTGCAGCAGCTGCAGCTGGCCGACCGCGGCAATGCCGCCTTGGGCCAGGCCGCGATACCAGAAAACAAAGCCTATCAGCATGCTGAAAACCGACACATAGGCCAGGCCCAGCCAGGCCGTGGTGCCCACCTGTGCCACGTCTGCCGGCCAGCGCAACGCCGCCAGCAGCAGCATCGCGGGCAAGGCCAGCACCAGCGCCCAGGAAATCACCTGCCAGCCGCCCAGATCGCGCGACAGCCGTCCGCCTTCCGCGTAGCCCAGGCCGCAGATGGCGATTCCCAGCAGCAGCATCAGGTCGCCGCGCCAGGATGCCGCCATGCCCTGCGAGGCGGCAAAGCCCATGACCAGCGCGCTGCCCAGCAGCGAGAAAAACCAGAACGACGGCTGCGGACGCTCGCCGCCGCGCAGCACGCCGAAGATCGCCGTCGACAGCGGCAGCAGGCCCATGAAGACCAGCGTATGCGCCGCCGTCACCTGCTGCAGCGCCAGCGCCGTGAGCAGCGGAAAGCCCAGCACCACGCCCAGCGAGACCAGCACCAGGGAGCGCCATTGATGCGCTGTCGGGCGCCGCTGGCGAAACAGCGTCAGCGCGGCCAGCGCCAGCAGCCCCGCGATGGCCGCGCTGACGCTGTTTCGC
>JBBKVU010000451.1:0-6963 GCA_037968595.1 Comamonas sp. | reverse complement strand
CGTCAGCGAGGAGATCGGCCCAGCGGTCGAGTTGTGGGCCGCGCAGCGGTGGAGTGCCGTCGGTGTATCCGTCGCTCATGTCTATCTTGTGGGCGAATTCATGGATCACGACGCTGGTGCCTTCGGCGGCGCTGTGGCGGCTGTCGTCGACCGCCTGCCAGCTGAGCATCACCGGGCCGCCTTCCATGGCTTCGCCCAGCAGCACTTCGTCGTAGTAATGCACCACGCCGGCCTCGTCCACGGACTCGCGCCGCGCCACGGCTTCGCCGGGGTGGACCACGATGCCGACGAAATCGTCATACCAGGCAAGCGCCTCGCGCGGCGTGCCCCAGTGCAGCAGCGGCAGGCAGGCCTGGGCTGCAATCTGCACCGCCATGGCGTCGGTCACCACCAGGCCATGCGCGCCGTGGAACTGCTTGCGCTGCAGAAACAGCGCGGCCAGCGCGCGCAGCTTGGCCTGGTCGGCCAGGGGCACGGCGTGCAAAAACGGATAGGCCTGAATGGCCGCGAGCCACAGGCTGGCATCGATCTCTGGCAGGGGCGCAATGCCGCGGCGCAGGCGGGCCCACAGGCGCTGCAACGCTGGGGGCAGACTCATGCCTGAGGATCCGTGCCGGCGTCGGGCCAGGGACGGCGCTGCATGCCATGGCTGCGGTCCAGCCGCAGCACTTGGGCGCGCGCCGGCGTGGCATCCAGATCCCAGTCACTGAGCACGATGCGCCGCAGGCCCGGTGCCAGGTCGTGGACGGCGGGTCGGTGGGTATGGCCGTGGATCAGCGTGCTTGCGCGTGCTGCCTGCAGCCAGTCGATGCAGGCCTGGCGGTCGAGCTCGGCGTAGACCATGGACGCGCGCTGGTGCGAGCTGCTCTGGTCGCGCATGCCGCGCGCCTGGGCGCGGCGAGCCTCTAGCGGCTGGCGCAGGAACGCCTGCTGCCAGGCCGGGGTGCGCGCCATGGCGCGAAAGCGCTGGTAATCGATGTCGTCCAGGCACAGCGCGTCGCCATGGCTCAGCAGATAGCGCTGGCCGGCGAACTCCAGCACCGTCGGGTCGCCGAGCCAGGTGCAGCCGCTGCGCTCGGCAAATGCCGGGCCGGTGAGAAAGTCGCGGTTGCCCTGCATGAAGTACACAGCGCGATGCGCTGCAAGGGCGCGCAGGCGCGCGCAGCAGCGCGCTTCGAAGCTCTGCGCATCGTCCAGCACATCGTCGCCTATCCAGACTTCAAACAGGTCGCCGAGCATGAACACCGCGTCGGCCGTGGTATGCGTGAGGTAGTCGAGCCAGGCCGCAACCGTGCGTGGCTCGCCGGCCTGCAGATGCAGGTCCGAGATGAATTCAATGCGCTGCCATTCGGTGGGCACCGGCAGCTCGAAGGCGGCGGGAACCGAAGGCAGGGCGGGGGCCTCAGGAGGCGGCATTGGCGGCTTTCTGATCGGTCCCGGAAAACTGCCAGCGCGCCAGGCCGCGCAGCGCCGTTGGACGGCGCCGGCCAGCGTACGCAGGCAGTGGTCGCGCCATTTACAGGGCCACGGCCTTTTCAATCACGACGTCGGTCAGGGGCACGTCGTCATGGAAGCCCTTGCGGCCGGTCTTCACGCCCTTGATGGCGTCGACGATTTCCGTGCCCTTGACCACCTTGCCGAACACGGCGTAGCCCCAGCCTTGGGCGCTGGGAGCGGTGTGGTTCAGGAAGCCGTTGTCGGCGACATTGATGAAGAACTGTGCCGAGGCCGAGTGCGGGTCGCTGGTGCGCGCCATGGCCAGGGTGTACTTGGTGTTCTTCAGGCCGTTCTTGGCTTCGTTCTCGATGGGCGCATCGGTGTCCTTTTGCGTCATGCCGGGCTCGAAGCCGCCGCCCTGGACCATGAAGCCGGGAATCACACGGTGGAAGACCGTGTTGTTGTAGTGGCCCTTGTTCACATAGGACAGGAAGTTGGCGGTCGACTTGGGGGCCTTTTCGGCGTCGAGTTCGATGGTCACCACGCCGTGGCCGGTGATGTGCAGTTCAACTTGTGGGTTGCTCATGGGAATTCCTTTGGAGATGGGGTGGAAAAAGGGATGGCATCGTGGCCCGTGCAGGCCGCGCCTAGGCCGGCCGCGCCTGAGCCGGCCGCTGCCGACGAACTTCAGGGCAGCACGCGCGCCGAGACAATGGTGACTGCCGTCGTGGGCACATTTTGGTGCATGCCGCGGTTGCCCGTGGCGACAGCGCGGATTTTGTCCACCACGTCGGTGCCGCGCACCACCTTGCCGAACACCGCGTAACCGTGGCCGTCGGGCTGGGGCGCGTTGAGCGAGGCGTTGTTCGCGACGTTGATGAAGAACTGGGCGGTGGCGGAGTTCGGGTCACCGGTGCGCGCCATGGCGACGGTGTACTTGTCGTTCTTCAGGCCGTTGCGCGCTTCCAGCGGGATCGGCGCCTGCGTGGGCTTTTGCTGCATGTCCGCGGTGAAGCCGCCGCCCTGGATCATGAAGCCGTCCATCACGCGGTGGAACACCGTGCCGTCGTAATGCTTGCTGTTCACGTACTGCAGGAAGTTGGCGACGGTCTTGGGTGCCTTGGCAGCATCGAGTTCCAGCACGATTGCGCCCAGCGATGTCTTGAGCTCGACCTGGGGCGAAGTCTGGGCGGCAGCGCCGCCGGCCGCGAACAGGCCGGCGGACAGCGCCAGGCCGGCCAGGGCAAAAGTGGTTTTTCTGCGCGAAATCATGGTGACTCCAGGGTTTGAATGGCTGTGGGATGGCGTGCGGCAGCAACAGTTCCCGCCGCTCGCTCGCACCGATGAAAAGTGCGGCCGAAACGGCCGGAACCAAGGGGCTGGACCCGGGCTTATTTCTTTGCCGCGGGCGCCGCAGGCTGCAGCATGCTGCGCAGCTGGGTCAGCTTGGGGCGCAGGTTGGTTGCAGCGCGCGGATCGAGGTCCTGCGAACGCAGGTACGACTGGTAGGCCAGGCGCGCGTAGATGTCGCCGAGATTCTCGTGCGCCACCGCATAGGTCGGGTTGTTGCGCACCGCCGCCTCGAGCGCGCCCTTGGCCTTGTCGAGATCGCCGTCGGCGGCGTAGATCACGGCCAGGTTGTTGTACGGCTCGGCCAGCTCGGGGTATTCCTCGATCAGCAGCGTGAACGTTGCAATCGCCTCGGCCTTCTGGCCGGCGTCGGTCTGGGCCACGCCCTTGAGGAAGCGCATCTGCGGATCGCGGGCGTTGCTCGCGAGGTAGGTATCGGCGCGGGCAATGGCTGCGGCGGAATTTCCGGCGCGCAGCAACTGGTTCACTTCGGCGTATTCATCGGCATGGGCTGCGCCCGAGGCGAGCACGGCGGCCAGGGTCAACAGGCGCAGTGCGCGGGGGAGGGCGTTGCGTGCAGGCATGTAGGTGCTTTCAGTGCGGGCAGGGACGGGCCTGCGGCGCGGGCTTATACTTCGATCAATTGTAGCTGAGGGGTGTCAGCCCGCATGGACCCTGGTGCCCCCTTTCCGGGTGCCCCTGTGCCAGGCGCACACTTCTTGCTACATGGGACCCAGGGCCTGTCATCTTCGGCAGGCCGTTCCCCTCTCTCCCTCGTAACAGATATTCCATGAGTTTGCGTATCTACAACACGCTGTCGCGTGCATTGGAAGCGTTTTCGCCGATAGAGCCTGGCCATGTCCGCATGTATGTGTGCGGCATGACCGTCTACGACCTGTGCCATCTGGGCCATGCGCGTTCGATGGTTGCTTTCGACGTGGTGCAGCGCTGGCTGCGCGCCAGCGGTTTGCGCGTGACCTATGTGCGCAACATCACCGATATCGAAGACAAGATCATCCGCCGCGCGGTCGAGAACGGCGAAACCATTCGCCAGCTGACCGACCGCATGATTGCCGCGCTGCACCAGGATGCGGACGCGCTGGGTATCCAGCGCCCCGATTTCGAGCCGCGCGCCACCGACTATGTTCCGCAGATGCAGAACATGATCGGCCGGCTGCAGCAGCGCGGGCTGGCCTATCAATCGGGCAATGGCGATGTGAACTTCGCGGTGCGCAAGTTTCCCGGCTACGGCAAGCTGTCAGGCAAGTCGCTTGACGAGCTGCAGGCCGGCGAGCGCGTGGCCGTCGACGACGGCAAGAGCGACCCGCTGGACTTCGTGCTCTGGAAGAGCGCCAAGCCCAGCGAGCCCGAAGAAGTCAAATGGGACAGCCCCTGGGGCCAGGGCCGCCCGGGCTGGCATATCGAATGCTCGGCCATGGGCTGCGAAATGCTCGGCGAGAGCTTCGACATCCATGGCGGTGGAGCGGACCTGCAGTTTCCCCACCACGAAAACGAGATTGCCCAGAGCGAGGGCGCGACCGGCAAGACCTTGGCGCGCACCTGGATGCACAACGGCTTCATCAATGTCGACAACGAGAAAATGTCAAAGTCGCTGGGCAATTTCTTCACGATTCGCGACGTGCTCAAGGAGTTCGACGCGGAGACGGTGCGCTTCTTCGTGGTGCGCAGCCATTACCGCAGCCCGCTGAACTACAGCGATGTGCATCTCAATGACGCGCGTTCGGCGCTCAAGCGCCTGTACACGGCGTTGAGCCTGGTGCCCGCGGCTTCGGTCGAGATCGACTGGGCCCAGCCCCAGGCAGCGCGCTTCAAGGCCGCGATGGACGAGGATTTCGGCACGCCCGAAGCCGTGGCCGTGCTGTTCGAGCTGGCCGCCGAAGTCAACCGCACCCAGAGCGTGCAGGCTGCCGGGCTGCTCAAGGCCCTGGGCGCATGCCTGGGTCTGCTGCAGGACAGCCCCGAGGCCTTCCTGCAGGCCGGTGTTGCCGGCGGCGTGGACGCTGCAGCCGTGCAGGCGCAGATCGAAGCGCGTGCCGCGGCCAAGGCCGCGAAAGACTGGGCCGAAGCGGACCGTATCCGCCAGGCCTTGCTGGCCCAGGGCATTGTGCTCAAGGATTCGGCGGCCGGCACCACCTGGGAGGCCGCGCCATAAGCGCCGCAGTCCATGGATTTTCATTTCAATGTGTTTAATGTAGGCGGTACCAGCGGTGAATGCTCCTAAAGAGATAGCGAACGTGGTGATCACGCCGTTGTCTGCGCCTGCCTACTGGGCAGAAGCCTGCAAGCACCTGGTCAAAAAAGACCGGGTGATGAAGCGACTGATCCCGCAATACGCGGGCCAGGCGCTGCAAACGCGCGGCGACGCTTTCGTGACGCTTGCGCGCTCGATCGTCGGTCAGCAGATTTCGGTCAAGGCCGCACAGACGCTGTGGGGCCGGTTGGCCGTGCTGCCCGCGAGCATGACGCCCGAGCATCTGCTGCGCCTGAAGGTGGACGACATGCGCGCCGCCGGATTGTCGGCGCGCAAGGTCGACTATCTGGTCGATCTGGCGGTGCACTTCACCGAAGGCCGACTGCATACCAACGACTGGGCAACGATGGGCGACGAAGCCATCATTGCCGAGCTGATGGCCATCCGCGGCGTGGGCCGCTGGACGGCCGAGATGTTTCTGATTTTTTACCTCATGCGTCCCAATGTATTGCCCCTCGACGACGCGGGGTTGATCAGCGGGATCAGCAAGAACTATTTCTCGGGCGATCCCGTCAGCCGCAGCGATGCGCGCGAGGTGGCGGAGGCCTGGAAGCCCTGGTGCAGCGTTGCGACTTGGTATATTTGGCGCTCGCTCGACCCGCTGCCTGTGGCCTATTGATACACCCGAGGCCCTCAGCCCAAGGCCGGGACAAGGAGAAAAACATTGGCGAAAAAGAATTTCCTGGACTTTGAGCACCCGATTGCCGAGCTCGAATCCAAAATCGAAGAACTGCGCTACGTGCAGACCGAAAGTGCCGTCGACATCTCGGAAGAGATCGACCAGCTGAGCAAGAAGAGCCTGCAGCTGACGCGCGACATCTACAGCGATCTGAGCCCCTGGCAGATCACCAAGATCGCGCGCCACATCGAGCGTCCCTATACGCTTGACTATGTGCGCGAGATCTTCACCGATTTCGTCGAGATGCACGGCGACCGCCACTTCGCGGACGATCAGTCGATCGTCGGCGGCCTGGCGCGCTTCAACGGTCACCCCTGCATGGTCATAGGCCACCAGAAGGGCCGCGACACCAAGGAGCGCACGCTGCGCAACTTCGGCATGACGCGTCCCGAGGGCTATCGCAAGGCCTTGCGCCTGATGAAGACCGCCGAGAAGTTCAAGCTGCCGGTGTTCACGTTTGTCGACACGCCGGGCGCCTTTCCCGGCATCGACGCCGAAGAGCGCAGCCAATCCGAAGCCATTGGCCGCAACATCTATGAGATGGCGCAGCTGCAGACACCCATCATCTCCACCGTCATCGGTGAAGGCGGCTCGGGCGGCGCGCTGGCGATCAGCGTTGCCGACCAGGTGCTGATGCTGCAATATTCTGTCTACTCGGTGATCAGTCCCGAAGGCTGCGCATCCATCCTGTGGAAGACCGGCGAGAAGGCCGAAGAAGCGGCGGCGGCCATGGGCATCACCGCGCTGCGCCTCAAGGCGCTGGGCCTGGTCGACAAGATCGTCAGCGAGCCCGTCGGTGGCGCGCACCGCGATCCCAAGCAGATGGCCACCTTCCTCAAGCGTGCGCTGGGCGATGCCTACCGCCAGCTTGCCGATCTGAGCCCCAAGGAGCTGCAGGACCGCCGCTACGAGCGCCTGCAAAGCTACGGCCGCTACTCGGACACCAAGGCCGAGAACCGCTGAGGCCATTTGCCCTGATCCTGAGCGTGGCGAAGGAGCTAAGGGCAGAAAGACTTCTTTGCGAATGCGCCTGCGGCGCATCCACCAACGGCTCCCGCGGGAGCCGTTTGCCATTGCCGCGCCTGACCAGGAAAGAAAAGCATGACCCAGTCGTTCGATGCCGCCATCGCCGCTTTCGCGCCGCCCCTGCCGCTGGCCGTGGCTTTGAGCGGCGGCGCCGATTCGACGGCGCTGCTGCTGGCCTGCGCCCGGCGCTGGCCAGGCC
>JBBKVU010000450.1:0-7187 GCA_037968595.1 Comamonas sp. | reverse complement strand
CGGTGCAGGCTGCGCTGGCGCGCGTGGGCGTGGCCCAGACCGCGTGGTTTCCCTCCATCATGCTGACTGCCAACGGCGGCTATGCCTCGCCCGAACTCGGCGATCTGCTGCGCTGGTCGGCGCGCTCCTGGGGCCTGAACGCCTTGCTGTCGCTGCCTATCTTTGACGGCGGCCAGCGCGCGGCGCAGGAAGAGGGCGCGAAGGCGCGCCTCGAAGCGGCAATTGCCGCACAGCGCGGGCAGGTGCTCACGGCCTTTCGCGATGTCGAGGACCAGCTGAGCACGCTGCGCCTGCTGGCGGGCCAGTCCGAAGTGCTGGCCCAGGCCGTGCAGTCGGCCGAGCGCGCCAGCCACCTGTCGGATGTGCGCTACCGCAACGGCTATGTGAGCCAGCTTGAACTGCTGGACGCGCGCCGCAACGCGCTGCGCCAGCGGCGCAATGCCCTGCAGGTCAGCACCGCGCAGTACACCACCACGGTGATGCTGATCCGCGCGATCGGGGGGAGCTGGGAGCAGGGGGCGGTCTAGAGGAAGGTCCTAGGGTTCGGGCGGATTGTTGGATGAGGGCTATCCTTTCCCCCGTTCGTCCTGAGCGGGGTAAGCGAGCCGAGGTCTCGCAAGGCGTTTTAAAGAAACAGCGGGCGTCACCCCCCGTTCGCCCTGAGCCTGCCTCGCCGGCCGCGTCGAAGGAGGAACGGCCTGACCTCAAGCACTGGAAGCAGCGCCATGGAAACGCCCTTCGACAAGCTCAGGGCGAACGGCCATCAGTTATTCGTGCCGAGCCGCCAGGAAACGGGCGCGATCGCCCCTGTCCTCCTCAATTCACCGTCGCCCCCGAAGTGGCGACGATCTTCTTCCACTTCTGCGCTTCCTCGTCCATGAAGCTGCGGAACTCGGCCGGGCTGTTGGCTACGATTTCGGCGCCCAGGTCGATCAGCTTGGCCTGCATGTCGGGCTGGGCGATGATGGCCTTGATGTCCTGGCTGATGCGCTCGCTCAGCGGCGCGGCGATGCGCGCCGGGGCCAGCACGCCAAACCAGGTCGCGGCCTCGAACTTGTCGAGGCCGGCTTCGGCAAACGTCGGGATGTTGGGTACCTTCTGCACGCGCTTGTCGTTGGCCAGCGCGATGGCGCGCAATTTTCCCGAAGCGATATAGGGCAGCACCACGGTGAGCGTTGCATACATCGCGTCCACGCTGCCGCCGAGCAGGTCGGTGATCGCGGGCGCGTCGCCGCGGTAGGGCACATGCGTGGTCCTGGCCTGCACGGCAGTGTTGAACATCTCGCCCGCGAGATGCTGGGCCGTGCCGTTGCCCGGCGAGGCAAACGACAGCGCGCCTTGCTCCTTTTTCGCCAGCGCGATGAACTCCTTGAGATTGTTGGCCGCCAGGCCGGGGCGCACCACCAGCACCAGCGGCACCTTGGCGACCAGCGAGATCGGCGAGAAGTCCTTGACCGGGTCGAAGTCGAGCTTGCTGTAGATGCTGCCCGCGATGGTGTGGGCCGAAGTGGTCATGTAGAGCGTCTGGCCGTCGGCGGCCATGCGCGCGAACTGGCTTGCGGCCAGCGTGGTGCCCGCGCCGGGCTTGTTCTCTATCACCACGGGTTGGCCCCACCTGGCTGTCAGCTTGTCGCCCAGCGTGCGCGCGATGATGTCGGTGGCGCCGCCCGCGGCGTAGGGCACGACCATCTTCACCGGTCCCTTGGGATAGCCGGCCTGGGCCCAGGCCAGTGCGGGAGCGAGCAGGGTGCCGGCCACACAGGCGGCGGTGAAAGTTCTGCGGGAAATCATGGTGTTGTCTCCTTGGTTTTATGAATGTCAGTGCTTGCCGGCGATCAGTTCGCTGATCACCGGGTGGTACTGGTCGCCGACGCCGGCTTCTATGGCCTGGTCGAACCACTCGCCGACCAGCTGTGCGCCCCTGGCCGGAACGCCGTGTTCCTGCGCCAGTTCGAGCGCGTAGAGCAAGTCCTTGCGCGCATAGCGCACGGAGAAGGTGCGCTCGGGAAACGACTCGGGCAGCACGGCTTTCATGCCGTGGTTGCGCAGCGCGAAGCTGTCGGCCGAGCCCTTGGACAGCGTCTCGAACAGCACGCCGGCATCGACGCCCGCGCGCACGCCTATGGCCTTGGCTTCGCTGATCGCCACCACGGTCTCGAACAGCACCATGTTGTTGAGGATCTTGAGCACCTGGCCGCAGCCCACGCCGCCGCACAGAGCGATGTCGGAAGCAAAGGTGGCGATCAGCGGCTGCACGCGCGCAAAATCATCGGGCGTGCCGCCGACCATCACCGCCAGCGTGCCGGCTTCGGCCGCGGCGCGGGTGCGCGCCACCGGCGCATCCATGAAGGTCACGCCGATGGCCGCGAAGTCGCGCGCCAGTTCACGCGTGGTCGATACCGGCGAGGTGCTCAGATCGATGATGGTCTGGCCGCGGCGCGCCAGCGCCAGCAGGCCTTGCGGCTGACGGCTCAGGCGCTCGACGATTTCGCCCGAAGGCAGAGACAGGAAAATCGTCTCGCAATCGCGCAGTATCTCGTCCAGCGCCGCCGACTGCACGCCCTCGGCCTGCAGGCGCGCCAGCGGCGCCGGGTCCAGATCCGACGCCAGGATCTGCCGACCCGACTTGCGCGCAAGGTTGCGGCACATGGGTTCGCCCATCACGCCCAGGCCGATGAAACCCAATTTTTGTTCACTGCTCATGGTCATTCCCCGTCTCACATTCCAAAAAAGATGCCCTTGGCCTGCTGGTACAGACGCACGCCCTGTATGCCTTTTTCGCGGCCGATTCCGCTGTCCTTGAAACCGCCGAACGGCGTGGCAATCGACAGCTGCTTGTAGGTGTTGATCCAGACCGTGCCGGCTTCCAGCGCGCGCGCCACGCGCCAGGCGCGCGGGTAGCTTCCGGTCCAGATGCCCGAGGCCAGGCCGAACACCGAGGCATTTGCCTGTTCGATCAGATCGGCCTCGTCGTCAAACGGCATCAGGCACAGCACCGGGCCGAAGATTTCCTGCTGGGCAATCGCATCGCTGTTGCGCATTCCGGTCAGAATCGTCGGCAGATAGAACGCGCCCGCGGCCAGCGCCTGGTCTTGCGGCGCGCGCGCGCCGCATTCGGCTTTCGCGCCGTCGGCAATTGCCTGGGCTACCATGGACGCGACCTTGTCGCGGTGGGCAAAGCTGGCCATGGGCCCCATCTGGGCATCAGCCTGGTCGGGCAGGTTCACCGTGATGGCGCGCGCGCGCTGCACCAGTTTGCCCAGTACCTGGTCGTAGACGCCGCGCTGCACGAAGGCGCGCGAGCCCGCGACGCACGACTGGCCGCTGCCCTCGAAGATGCCGCCCGCAATGCTGTCGACGGCCAGATCGAGATCGGCGTCGTCAAACACGATGTGCGGCGACTTGCCGCCCAGCTCCAGCGCCACCGGCATCAGCTTGGCTGCGGCCACCTGGGCGATGCGCCGGCCGCTTTCGGTGCCGCCGGTGAACGACACCAGGCGCACCTGCGGGTGCGCCACCAGCGCCGCGCCGACTTCATGGCCCCAGCCGGGCAGCACGTTCAAGATACCTGGCGGCAGGCCGGCTTCCAATGCGATCTTTCCCAGCAGCAGGCCGGTCGAAGGCGTGACTTCCGAAGGCTTGAGAATCACCGCATTGCCCGCGGCCAGCGCCGGCGCGATCTTCTGCGCTTCCATGGTCATGGGCGAATTCCAGGGCGTGATCGCCACTACCACGCCATAGGGCTCATAGACGGCCAGCGACAGGTAGTTGCCGCGCGCCGGCGTGACCTCCGAGCCCAGCGTCTCGCACACGCCCGCGTAGTAGCGGAACGTCGCCGCCGCGCTCTTCACCTGGGCCTGGCATTCCTTCCAGACCTTGCCGTTTTCCAGCATCTGCAGACGCGACATTTCGTCGCTGCGCGCCTCCATGCCTTCGGCGATGCGGTACAGGATGCGCGCGCGTTCGGCGGGCAGCATGTCGCGCCAGCCGGGCTGCCTGCAGGCCTGGTGCGCCGACTCGACGGCCCGGGCCGCGAACTGCGCGCCGGCGGCCGCGACCTCATGGTTGAGCGCGCCGGTCGCCGGATTGGTCGAGAACAGGCGCTCGACGCCGGGCTCGCCGTCCAGCCACAGACCGTTGATCAACAGCTTCTTGATTTCCATCATCGTTCCACTCCACAGAATTTGATGCGGATTCTATGGTGTGAATGTTCTGTAATTTTAGCTGTTTAGGGTATGCACTTAGGTCATTGGTTCTGCACTGCAGAATATTGCTTGGGGAAGTCTGGAACTTCCCGGAGGCTGGCGCCGAATCCGTCACAATCGCCACATGAACGACAAGGCAACGAATTACGAGGCAAACATGGCGGGCGTCGCCGCCGTCGACAAGGCGATGCGGGTGGTGATTGCGCTCGAGGCCGCGCGCGCTCCGCTGCGGCTGTCCGAGATCGCCGCCGCCACCGGCCTGTACAAGAGCGCGGTGCTCAGGCTGCTGGCCAGCCTGGAGAAATGCGGCCTGGTGGTGCGGCGCTCCGACAGCGCCTACTGCCTGGGCAATCTGGCCTTCCGGCTGGGGCGGGCGTTTGATTCGAGCTTTCGCTTTCGCGAGCATCTGCTGCCGCTGATGCAAAAGCTCGTCGATGCGGGCATGCCCAGCCCGTCCTTTCATATCGTTCACGACGAGCTCACGCGCTTTTGCGTGCTGCGGCTGGACTCCAATCATTCGACGCTGGACCGCGTGCGCGAAGGCGACCTGCTGCCGCTGTCCGCGGGAGCGGCCGGCAAGGTGCTGCGCAAGCTGCCGTCGGATTTTCTCGCCGACCAATGGCCCTGGATGCACCAGTCGCGCGGCGAGCGCGATCCCAGTTGCGGCGCGCTGTCGGCGCCCATCATCGGCCCTGGCGATACCTTGCTTGGGGCGCTGTCCCTGTCCGGGCCGCTGCCGCAGTTCACCGATGCATCGGTGGCGCTGATGGCTCCGCTGCTGATCGAGGCCTGTCGGCAGGGCTCGCTGGCGCTGGGCGGGCGTGGCCAGCGCGCTGCGCCGGCGCCCCAGCCTTTGTGATTGTGCGCAGACAGGTCGGTCTCTCCTACGCGGCTGTCGGTCGGGTGACTACTCTGTGCGCCCGGCGTGGGCGTTAGCCTTGGGCTTGAAGTCATCTTGCTTCGGCACATTGAGGAATCCGTATGAATACACCCAATACCGCATCGAGCGTCATTTCTTCCGACAAGGTCAACGGCACCAATGTCTACAACCCCGCAGGCGAGAAGCTGGGCTCCATCGACTCGCTGATGATCGACAAGATTTCCGGCCGCGTGCGCTACGCGGTGATGGAGTTTGGCGGCTTTCTGGGCATAGGCACCGACCGTTATCCCCTGCCCTGGGACACCCTCAAATACGAGCCTGAGATGGGCGGCTATGTGGTTGCGGTGGAGAAATCGCAACTCGAAGGCGCTCCGCGCTATGCACGCGAAACCACGCCGGAGTACACGGATGAGTATGGTCGCCGCGTCAACGACTACTACGGCACGCCTTACTTCTAAGCCGTTGCGGCCAGCGGCGGCGCGCCATCGGCGTCGCTGGACATGAAAAAAGGGAGCCAAGGCTCCCTTTTTGGTTTTATGCGCGTGGGCCTCAATGCGCTCCACCCGCATCCGCCGCCGGCCCGCCGCGCGCCGGCCGCTTGGTGAGCCAGATCATGGCAATCAGCAGCAGGAACAGCAGCGACGAGCCCAGAAAGATATCGTCGGCGGCGCGCGTGAACGCCTGCTGGTTGATCAATTGATTGATCTGCGTCAGCGCCTGCGCCTGGCTCATGCCCGCGGCCTCGAGGTTTTGCAGCGTCTGGGCAAACACACCCTGGCCCTGGACCAGCCCTTCGGTCAGATGGGCGTGGTGCATGGTTGCGCGGTTGTCCCAGAGCGTGGTCGCGATCGACGTGCCCATGGCGCCGGCCGTGATGCGCACGAAGTTGCTCAGCCCGGCAGCTGCCGGGATGCGTTCGGGCGGCAGCCCGGCCAGCGTCAGCGTGGTCAGCGGAATGAAGAAGAACGCCATGGCCCCGCCCTGCAGCAGCGTAGGAATCAGGATGTGGATGAAATCGGTCTGCGTCGTGAAGTGCGAGCGCAGCCAAAGCACCAGTGCGAACACGATGAAGGCGCCGGTGGCCATCTTGCGCGGATCCCACTGCCCGACCTTCTTGCCGACCAGCGGCGTCAGCAGAATGGCGAAGATCCCCACGGGTGCCAGCGCCATGCCGGCCGACGTTGCGGTGTAGCCCATCCACTGCTGCAGCCACAGCGGCAGCAGCACCACGTTGCCGAAGAACAGACCATATGCAATGGACAGCGCCAGCGATCCGGCAGCGAAATTGCGCCGCGCGAACAGCCGCAGGTCAACCACCGGGTGGGCGTCGGTCAGCTCCCAGACGATGAACACCGCCAGCCCGATGACGGCGGTGACGGCCAGCACGATGATCTCGCCCGAGGCAAACCAGTCAAGCTCCTTGCCCTTGTCAAGCATCAGCTGCAGCGCGCCCACCCACAGCACCAGCAGCGTCAGGCCTATGGTGTCGATGGGCAGCTTGCGCGTAGGCGTCTCGCGCTGGCGGTAGATGCCCCAGGTCAGCGCCGCGGCAAACAGCCCCACGGGCACGTTGATGTAGAAGATCCAGGGCCAGGAGATGTTGTCGGTGATCCAGCCCCCGAGCAGGGGCCCGACCACGGGCGCGACCAGCGTCGTCACCCCCCATAGCGCCAGCGCCGTGCCGGCCATGGCCGTGGGGTAGCTCGACAGCAGCAGCGTCTGCGACAAGGGAATCATCGGTCCGGCCACCAGCCCTTGCAGCACGCGGAAGAACACCAGCATTTCCAGCGAGGTCGCGAAGCCGCACAGCCAGGAGGTCAGCACGAACAGCAGCACGCTGATGGTGAACAGCCGCACGGCGCCGAAGCGCTGCGTGAGCCAGCCGGTCAGCGGCACGGAAATCGCATTGGCCACGCCAAAGCTGGTGATCACCCAGGTGCCCTGGGTGGGGCTCACGCCCAGATCGCCCGAGATCGCCGGAATCGCCACATTGGCAATCGACGAGTCCAGCACGTTCATGAACGTCGCCAGGGACAGCGCCATCGTGCCCAGCAGCAGGGCCGGGCCATGCAGGGGCGACAGCCGCAAGGGCTGCACAGGAG
>JBBKVU010000449.1:0-8023 GCA_037968595.1 Comamonas sp. | reverse complement strand
CTTGATCACCGGCGGCGCGCGCGGCATTGGCCGGGCGATCGCCGATGCCATGGCCCAGGCCGGCGCCGTGGTCGGCGTGCTCGATCTGCGCGAGGACCTGGCCCAGGCCGCGGCCGAGGAAATCCGCGCCCAGGGCGGCAAGGCCATGGCCTTTGGCGGCAACGTGGCCGAGCGCGAGACTTTCGTCAACGCCGTGCAGGGCATGAAGCAGGCCCATGGGCGCTTCGACATCCTGGTCAACAACGCGATCTGGGTGCGCTATGGCGCGATCTCGGCGATCACGCCCGAGATGCTCACGCGCATGGTGGGCACGGGCTTCAACTCCGTGGTCTGGGGCATTCAGGTGGGCTCGGAAGCCATGACCGAAGGCGGCAGCATCATCAACATCGCCTCGGCCGCGGCCTTCCTGGGCGTGCCCGAAGCCATGGTCTACGGCGGCGTCAAGGCCGGCGTGCTGGGCCTTACGCGCTCCTCGGCCGTGGACCTGGGGCCGCGCGGCATACGCGTCAACGCGGTCTGCCCGGGCTCGGTGCCCACCGAAGGCATGAAAGGCAATGTGGACCCCGACAAGATCGCGGTGCGCATCGCGCGCACGCCGCTGCGCCGCCTGGGCGAAGTCGAGGACATCGCCAACGCGGCCATGTTCCTGGCCTCGGCGGACAGCAGCTGGGTCACGGGCACCTCCATTCTGGTGGATGGCGGCGTGACCCACGCCATGCTCTGAAGGCTTCGCCATGCAAGCTTCCCCGGATAAATACATCCTGCAGGCCACGGGCCTGAGCAAGCAGTTTCGCGGCTTCTATGCCGTCAAGGACGTGAACCTGCGCGTGCGCCGCCACAGCATCCATGCGCTGATAGGCCCCAATGGCGCGGGAAAGACCACCTGCTTCAATCTGCTGACCACGTTCCTGCGTTCGACCACCGGAACCATCGTGTTCAACGGCAAGGACATTTCCGCCAGCGACCCGGCAACGGTGTCGTCCATGGGCCTGGTGCGCTCGTTCCAGATCTCGGCGGTGTTCGGCCAGATGACGGTGCTGGAGAACGTGCGCGTCGCGCTGCAGCGCAAGGTCGGCATGACCTGGGCGTTCTGGCGCCGCGACAGCGCGCTCAAGGTGCTTGATGCGCGCGCGCTGGAACTCATTGAGATGGTGGGGCTGACCCGCTGGCTGCATACGCCGGCCGTGGAGCTGTCTTACGGCCGCAAGCGGGTGCTGGAACTCGCGACGACCATCGCGCTTGAGCCCGAGATGATTCTGCTGGACGAGCCCATGGCCGGCCTGGGCCACGAGGACATTGGGCCGGTGATGGAAATGATACGCAACGTGGCCAAGGGCCGGACCATTCTGATGGTCGAGCACAACATGAAGGTCATTGCCGAACTGTGCGACCGCGTCACCGTGCTGCAGTCGGGCCAGATCCTGGCCGAGGGCAGCTATGACGAAGTCTCGCGCGACCCGGCGGTGATCGAAGCCTATGTGGGAGGTGCAAATGACTGAAGCCGTGCAAAAAACGCTGTGCCTGTCGGTCAAGGGGCTGGTTGGCCATTACGGCGAGAACCTCGCGCTGCACGGCATGGACCTTGAGGTGCGCGAAGGCGAAGTGGTCTGCCTGCTGGGCCGCAACGGCGCGGGCAAGACCACCACGCTGCGCGCGGTCGTCGGTCTGCTGGAAAAGCGCCGCGGCAGCGTGCAGATCAACGGCCGCGAGACCATCGCCATGCTGCCCGAGGCGATCGCGAAACTCGGCGTCGCCTATTGCCCCGAGGAGCGCGGCATCTTCGCGAGCCTGAGCACCCAGGAAAACCTGCTGCTGCCGCCGGTGCTGCGCCCCGGAGGCCTGAGCGTGGACGAGATCTACACGCTGTTTCCGAATCTCAAGGAGCGCCGCCACAGCCAGGGCACCAAGCTCTCGGGCGGCGAGCAGCAGATGCTGGCGATCGCGCGCATCCTGCGCACCGGCGCCAAGTTCCTGCTGCTCGACGAGTGCACCGAAGGCCTGGCGCCGGTGATTGTCTCCAAGATCGGCCAGACCATTCGCATCCTCAAGGAGCGCGGCTTCACGGTGCTGATGGTCGAGCAGAACTTCCGCTTTGCCTCCAAGGTCGCGGACCGTTTCTATGTGATCGACGAAGGCGTGGTGGTCGACCATTTCCACCGCGACGACATCGCCAGGGATCTGGCACGCATCGAAGGACTGCTGGGACTATGAAGCGCACACCAAACACTTTCGCGCGCTGCGGCGCGGCGCTGTACAGGAGAGTCCACCATGGATGAGATTTTCGGCATTCCCATGTCGGCCTTTGTCGGCCAGCTGGTCATAGGCCTGATCAACGGCTCGTTCTACGCACTGATGAGCCTGGGCCTGGCCATCATTTTCGGCCTGCTGCACGTGGTCAACTTTGCCCACGGCGCGCAGTACATGCTGGGCGCGTTTGTCGCCTGGGGCCTGCTCGAGTACTTCGGCATCAGCTACTGGTATGCGCTGATCATCACGCCGCTGGTGGTCGGCGGCTTCGGGCTGGTGATAGAGCGGCTGATGCTGCGCCGGCTGTATCGCGTCGACCATGTGTATGCGCTGCTGCTGACCTTCGGCCTGGCGATGCTGATGGAGGGCGCGTTCCGCTGGAAGTTCGGCGCCACGGGCCAGCCCTATCCGAATCCCATTTCGGGCGGCTTTGATATCGGTGTGAGCTATATCCCCGCCTACCGGGTCTGGGTGATCGCGGCTTCGCTGGTGCTGTGCCTGGGCACCTGGCTGGTGATAGAGCGCACCAAGCTCGGCGCCTACCTGCGCGCGGCCAACGAGAACGCGGCGCTGGTGCGCACCTTCGGCATCAATGTGCCGCGCATGCTGATGCTGACCTACGGCCTGGGCGTGGGCCTGGCGGGCCTGAGCGGCGCCATGGCCGCGCCCATCTACCAGGTCAATCCGCTGATGGGCAACAGCCTGATCGTGGTGGTGTTCGCGGTGGTGGTGATCGGCGGCATGGGCTCGATCATCGGCTCCATCATCACCGGCTTCAGCCTGGGCGTGGTCGAAGGCCTGACCAAGCTGATCTACCCGGACGCCGCCGGCGTCGTCATCTTCATCGTGATGATCATCACGCTGGCAATCCGTCCCAACGGCCTGTTCGGCCAGGAGGCCCGATGAAACACTTCTCTCCAAGCACGCAGCGTCTGCTGCTGGCGCTCTCGATTGCCTTGCTGCTGGTCGCGCCGTTCGTGCTCTACCCGCAGTTCCTGATCGAGATCTTCTGCTTTGCGTTGCTCGCGGCCGCGCTCAATCTGCTGGTCAGCTACTGCGGTCTGCTGTCCTTCGGCCACGCGATGTTCTTTGGCGCCGCGGGCTATGTCACGGCCCAGGCGATCAAGGTCTGGGGGCTGGACCCGGCGCTGGGCATCCTGTGCGGCGTGGGCGTGGCGGTGGTGATTGGCGCGCTCACCGGCGCGCTGGCGATTCGCCGCCAGGGCATCTACTTCTCGATGATCACGCTGGCGTTCTCGCAGCTGATCTACTTCTTCGCGCTGCGCATGCCGTTCACCGGCGGCGAGGACGGCCTGCAGGACGTGCCGCGGCGCGCCATGTTCGGCTTCATCGAGCTGGGCAACAACTACGTGATGTATTTCGTGGTGCTGGCGCTCACCGCCTTTGGCTTCTTCGCGATCCACCGCATCGTCAACTCGCCGTTCGGCCAGGTGTTGCGCGCCATCCGCGACAACGAGCCGCGCGCGGTTTCTCTGGGCCTGCGCGTCAACCGCTACAAGCTGCTGGTGTTCGTCCTGTCGGCTTCGCTTGCCGGTCTCGCGGGATCGATCAAGGCCGTGGCCTTCCAGGTCGTGACGCTCAACGATCTGACCTGGGTGACTTCGGGCGAAGCGCTGCTGATCTGCATCCTGGGCGGCATGCAGACCCTGGTCGGACCCGTGGCCGGCGCGGTGCTGATTGTCTCCATGTCGCATTACCTTGCCTCGTACGCCGAATGGGTGCTGATGATCCAGGGCCTGGTGTTCGTGGTCGTCGTGCTGTCCTTCCGCAAGGGCCTGGTCGGCGAGTTCTATGCCTGGCTGGAGCGCCGGTCGCTGCGCGCCGCGAACAAGGAGCTGCCATGAGCGCGACAGCACGTGAAACCGTGATGGCCGCATTGCAGGGCGCGCGCCTGCTCGAAGGCCGGCTGGCGCTGGTCACGGGCGCGGCCAGCGGCATAGGCCAGGCAATTGCCCAGGGCCTGGCCAGCGCCGGCGCGCGCGTGATCGTCACCGACATCAGCGTGCAGCGTTGCGCCGAGACGCTGGCGCTGATCAGCGCGGCCGGCGGCCAGGCCTGGGGCTTTGCGCTTGATGTGAGCGATGGCGATGCAGCCGCGGCGCTGGCCGAGACCGTGGGCACGCAGATCGGCGCCGTCGACATCGTCGTCAACAACGCCGGCGTGATACTGCGCGAAGGCATTGACAGCCCGCGCGCCCACGCCAATATCCGGCGCGTGGTCGATGTCAACCTGCTGGGCACGTTCAATGTCATTCACGCCTGGCTGCCGGCCTTGCGCGCGACGCGCGGCTGCATCATCAACATCGCCTCGGGCGCGGCCTTCATTGCCCAGGCCGGGGCGCTGGGCTACTCGGCGTCCAAGGGCGCGGTGAAGATGCTGACGCAATCAATGGCCGCCGATCTCGGCGCCGACGGCATACGCGTCAATGCGCTGGCGCCCGGCGTGATCGAAACCCCGATGACCGACGCCACCCGCGCCAACCCCGAGCGGCTGGCGCGCTTCATGGCGCGCATTCCCTCGGGCCGCGTCGGCCAGCCGCAGGAACTCGCGGGCGCCGCGGTGTTTCTCGCGTCCGACCTGGCTTCCTATATCAACGGCGTGACGCTGCCCGTGGATGGCGGCACGCTGGCGGTCTAGGCCGCCTCGTCTTTTAAAAAAGTAGCAGGAGACAACAATGCAAAACAAGGTTTCAACCTCTCCCCGCCGCCTCGACGTCGTCATCGTCGGCGGCGGTTTCGGCGGCATGTATGCCACCTACAAGTTCCGTGAAATGGGCTTGCGCATCCAGAGCTTCGAGGCCGGCGGCGATCTGGGCGGCGTCTGGTACTGGAACCGCTATCCGGGCGCGCGCGTCGATCTGCCCAGCATCGACTACAGCTTCTCATTCTCGCCCGAAGTCGAGCAGGAATGGACCTGGTCGGAGCAGTTCGCGGCCCAGCCCGAGCTGCTGGCCTATATCAACTTTGTCGCCCAGCGGCTGGACCTCAAGAAGCATTTCCAGTTCAACACGCGCGTCACCAGCGCGGTCTGGGACGAGGAACGCAAGCTCTGGACGGTGAAGACCGACAAGGGCGAGACGCTGGAAGCGACCTACTGCATCATGGCCACCGGCCCGCTGTCGGTGCCCAAGGACCCCGAAATTCCCGGCATTGCGCGTTTCAAGGGCCAGTTGCTGCGTGCCGCGCGCTGGCCGCATGAACCGATCAGCTTTGCCGGCAAGCGCGTGGGCGTGATAGGCACGGGCTCGACCGGCATTCAGATCGTGCAGGAAGTCGGCAAGGAGGCCGGCGAGCTGTATGTCTATCAGCGCACCCCCAGCTTCACCATGCCTATGCGCAATGAGGACCTGGCGCCTGAGTACGTGGCCGAAGTCAAGCGCCACTACGCAGGCATTCGCGAATCGGCGCGCAACAGCGCCGTGGGCGGCGTGCGGCCGCAGTCGACGCGCGCCTTCTTCAGCGTCACGCCCAATCAGCGCCGCCAGCTGCTGGAAGACGCCTGGAAGAACGGTGGCCTGGCGATGCTGGGTACCTTCTCCGACTTGATGAGCAATGCCGAGGCCAACGAGCATGTCGCCGAATTCGTGCGCGGCAAGATCAGCGAAGTCGTCGAGGACCCGGCAACGGCCGAGGCCCTCAAGCCGCGCGACTACCCGATCTTCGCGCGCCGGCCCTGCCTGGACAGCAGCTACTACGAGACCTACAACCGTCCCAACGTGCACCTGGTCGACTGTCTCAAGGACCCGATCGTCGAGATCACCGAGAAGGGCGTGCGCACGCAATCGGGCGAGATCGAGCTGGACGTGCTGATCTTCGCCACCGGCTACGACGGCCTGACCGGCGCGCTGCTGGCCTTCGACGTGGTGGGCCGCGGCGGGCGCAAGGTGAACGACAAGTGGAAGGACGGCGCGCGTTCCCACCTGGGCCTGATGATGGAGGGCTTCCCGAATCTGTTCATGACCACCGGCCCCAACGGCCCGGCGGCCCTGGCCAATATCATCCGCATCAGCGAACACGATGTCGACTGGATTGCCGCGGCCATGGTGCATATGGAGAAGCAAGGCCTGGCCAGCATCGAGCCCACGGCCGAGGCCGAACAGGGCTGGATGGACCTGGTCTACGAGCTGTCGCAGCGCACGCTGCTGACCAAGGCCAAGACCTGGTACGTAGGCGCCAACGTCAAGGACAAGCCGCTGGGACTGACGCTGTTCACCGGCGGCTTCATGAAATACCGCGAACTCGCGAACGCGGCAGTGCGCGACGGCTACCGCGGCTTTGCGTTCGAACATCTGCGGGAGTCGGCTGAAGCCTGACCCCTGTGGCAGGGAGGCGGCCTTTGCGGCTTGCCATTTGATGCGGGGCTGGAAACAGCCCCGCTTTTTTTGGGTCCCCGGCATCGACGCGAAATTTAGCCGCTAAAAAAGCCCTGGGCCTGCGTTTGCCGCAGGGCCAGGGCTTGTGGCCTAGCCGGATCAGCGCGCGAACGGCGGCTCGCGCAGCAGTTGGTACCAGGCATCGTCGGGCTTCATCTGCCCCTGAGGCGCGCGCACGCCAAAGCGCGTGGCTTCGTCGCCTTCGGGCGCGGGCGCTTCCTTCATCCAGTCGTAGATCACGGTGCGCGCGGCGACGCGCCATTCTTCGCCGCGCTTCTCGAAACGGTCGGCGTAGCGGCCGCACAGAAAGGTCTCGCGCAGCCGGCCCGTGGCCGGGTCGGTGTCGTACTGGAAGGCCTGGAAGTAGCTTTCGACCGCGGCCTGCGCGCCTTCAAGCACGATGGAGATATTGCTGACCTGGTGGATCATGCGCAGCCCGCTGCGGCGCGATTGAAGCGCCTTTTCAATGAAGCCGCTGGCGCTGCCGTTGTAGGCGCCGTGGCGGTCGGTGCCGTCTTCCCAATAGGCCGAGCGCAGCGCGGCTTCGTCGCCGCGGTCTATGCCGCGGCAGTAGGCGTACATCACTTCGCGAATGGCTTCGCGGTCAAGCAGGGCTTGCAGTTTTTCTTCGAGGTTAGGGGTCATGTCTGGTCTCCTGGATTCAGCGCAGTGTAATCACCGCATCCAGGCACACAGCGCCCTTTTCGCGCACCACCAGCGGATTCACATCGATGCTTTCAAGCACGTCGGCATGGGCCTGGCCAAACTCCGACAGCCTGCAGATCGCGTCGACCAGCGCCTGCTCGTCGTACTGCGGGCCGCCGCGCCACCGGCGCAGCAGGCGCGACGACTGCACGGCATCGATCAGTTCGCGCGCGCGCGCAGCGTTCACCGGGGCCGAGGCAAAGGCCACGTCCTTGAACAGCTCCACGGCCGTGCCGCCCGAGCCGAACATCACCATGGGCCCGAAGGTCGGGTCCATGTGAATCCCCATGATGGTTTCCACGCCGCCCTTGAGCATGGGGGTAATCAGCACGCCGTCGATGCGCGCGCCGGGCGCGGCCTGGTCGGCGCGGCGCAGCAGTTCCGCGTAGGCCTGGCGCACGGCTTCGGCATCCTGCAGATTGAGCATCACGCCGCCGATCTCGGTCTTGTGGGCGATGTCGGGCGAAGAAATCTTGGCAACGATGGGAAAGCCGAACTCGATGGCCGTGGCCGCGGCGTCTTCGGCGCTGGTGCAGACCTTTTCGGCCAGCATCGGCAGTCCGGCCTCGGCCAGCACCTTCTTGGCCGCGGCTTCCGTGGAGACATCGGCCAGAGGCCATGTCGAACGCTGGGCAGGCGAGGGCGAGTACAGCGCCTGGTGGCGGCGCGCGAGCTGG
>JBBKVU010000448.1:0-3073 GCA_037968595.1 Comamonas sp. | reverse complement strand
TTCCATGCCGCCGTGGAGCGGCTGGCGCAGCAGCCCGAGGAGCAGCGCCTGCGCACGCTGTGCGCGTTGATGCCGGCCCGCCCCGTAGCCTGCGCGGGCTACGCCGGCCCGCGGGCCCTCAGCTCAGCGACTCGATGAGGTCTATGTATTGCTGGCGCGCCGCGTCGCCTTGCGTGCCCTTGAGCTTTTCCCAGGCGTCCCACTTGGCGCGGCCCACCATGTCGCTGAAGCTGGGTTTCTTCTCTTCGTTGTCGCCCTGCGTGGCCTGCTTGTACAAGGCATAGATCTTGAGCAGCGTGGCGTTGTCGGGCCGCTCGCTGAGCGTCTTGGATTGGGCCACGGCGGCTTCGAAAGCGGCATTCAGATCGGACATGCAGGTTGCTCCTTAAAATCAGGGGATGCGATCGGCCCAGTGTAGTCATCGCAGCCCGCCGCCCTTCACGCCACTTCACCCGGACTAACCCTTGCCTGACATCCAGCTTTCCCGCGCCCATACGCTGGGCCTGCCCGCCGCCCGCCAACACGCCCAGCGCTGGGGCGAGAAGGCCGCCGAGAAATTCGGCGTGCAATGCGAATACGAATCCGGCGACACCCAGGACGTGCTGCGCTTCAGCGGCAATGGCGTCGACGGCCAGCTCCTGGTCACCGCCAGCGCGCTGGAGTTGCAGGCCGAGCTGGGCTTTCTGGCCGCCATGTTCAAGGACAGCATAGAAGCCAAGCTCAACGCGCAGTTCGACGAACTGCTGGCCAAGGGCTGAGGCCGCCGCCGGCGGGCCGCCCCAAGGCGGCTGACGGCTAGCGTGTCGGGTTCCCCAGCCATTCCTTGGCGAGTTCGACCCAGAACGTCGCGCCCAGCGGAATCAGCCGGTCGTTGAAATCGTAGCTGGGGTTGTGCAGCATGCAGGGCCCGCCGCCATGGCCGATCGCGCGGTGGTCGCCTTCGCCATTGGCAATGAAGCAATAGGCACCGGGCTTTTCTTCCAGCATGTAGGCGAAGTCTTCGGCGCCCATGGTGGGCTCCTGGTCGAGCACCTTGGACGCGCCCACCAGGCGCTGCATCACCGCGCGCGCCAGCGCGGCCTCGGGTGCGGCGTTGATGGTCGGCGGGTAATTGCGCTCGAAGACAAACGCATGCTTGACGCCATGGCTGGCGCAGATGCCGTCGATCACCTGCTGCATGCGCTGCTCGATCATGTCGAGCACCGCCACCGAGAAGGTGCGCACCGTGCCTTGCAGCTCCACGGTGTCGGGCACCACATTGGTGGCCTCGCCGCCATGCACCATGGTCACGGAAATCACGCCCGCATCCACGGGCTTGAGGTTGCGGCTGACGATGGTCTGCAGGCCCATGATGATCTGCGCCGCCACGGGCACCGGGTCGAGCACCAGATGCGGCATGGCCGCATGGCCGCCCTTGCCGCGCACCGTGATCTTGAATTCGTTGCTCGACGCCATAACGGGGCCCGGGCTCACGGCCATCTGGCCTTCGGCCATGCCGGGCCAGTTGTGCATGCCAAACACCGCCTGCATGGGAAAGCGCGTGAACAGGCCGTCGCGAATCATCTCGCGCGCGCCGCCGCCGCCTTCTTCCGCCGGCTGGAAGATCAGGTAGATCGTGCCGTCGAAATCGCGGTGGCGCGACAGATGCTGGGCCGCGGCCAGCAGCATGGCGACATGGCCGTCGTGGCCGCAGCCATGCATCCGGCCCGCATGGCGGCTGGCATGCGCAAAGGTATTGCCTTCCTGCATGGGCAGCGCGTCCATGTCGGCGCGCAGTCCCAGCGCCCGGCCGCAGGCGCCGGCGTCGCGTCCGTGGACTATGCCCACCACGCCGGTCTTGCCCAGACCGCGGTGCACGGCAATGCCCCACTCGGTCAGCTTGGCGGCAATCACATCGGCGGTGCGCACCTCCTCGAAGCACAGTTCGGGGTGGGCATGGATATCCCGGCGCAGGGCAGCCAGCTCATCGGCCTGCGCAACAATTTCTTCAATCAGCGACATGGACATATACCTCCTGTCACACATTGTGGCGTCAAGGCGATCGCCAGGGTGCAAAACCGTTTTATTCCCCAGCGCATGCGCTTGCGCTGCGAGACAATGGCGTGACAACTCCTGCCCACGAACGCCATGTCCTCTTTCGACAGCCCGTCCCCTGCGCCCGGCGCGACTTCCATCGTCCGCGGTGCCTGCCCGCATGACTGCCCCGACACCTGCGCGCTGCTGACCACGGTGGTCGACGGCGTGGCGACCAAGGTCCAGGGCAATCCCGGCCACCCGCAGACCGACGGCGTGCTCTGTGCCAAGGTCAGCAAATACCCCGAACGCACCTACCATGCCGAGCGCGTGCTGACGCCGCTCAAGCGTTCGGGCCCCAAGGGCAGCGGCCAGTTCACTCCCGTGTCCTGGGACCAGGCGCTGAGCGACATCGCGCAACGCCTGCACGCCGTCGCGCAGCGCGCGCCCGAAGCCGTTCTGCCCTACAGCTATGCGGGCACCATGGGCCTGGTCCAGGGCGAGAGCATGGACCGGCGCTTCTTCCACCAGCTCGGCGCCTCGCTGCTGGACCGCACCATCTGCTCGAGCGCCGGCGGCGAAGCGCTGATGCACACCTACGGCGGCAAGCTGGGCATGCGCGTGCAGTTCTTTGCCGAAAGCCAGCTGATCATCATCTGGGGCAGCAACAGCATAGGCAGCAACCTGCATTTCTGGCGCTATGCCCAGGCCGCCAAGCGCGACGGCGCGCGCCTGATCTGCATAGACCCGCGCAAGACCGAGACCGCCGACAAATGCCACGAGCACCTGCAGCTGCGCCCGGGCACCGACGCCGCGCTGGCCCTGGCACTGATGCACGAGCTGATACGCAACGACTGGCTGGACCACGACTATCTCGCGCGCCACACGCTGGGCTGGGACGCGCTGCGCGCGCGCGCGCTCGAGTGGCCGCCCGAACGCGCGGCCGAAGTCTGCGGCCTGCCCGTGGAGCAGATCACCGAACTGGCACGCGCCTATGGCACGACCGAGCGCGCCGCCATACGCCTGAACTACGGCGTGCAGCGCGCGCGCGGTCGTGCCA
>JBBKVU010000447.1:0-2617 GCA_037968595.1 Comamonas sp. | reverse complement strand
CCCATCCCGGCGGCGCGCTGGGCCGCAAGCTGCTGACCCATGTGGCCGACGTGATGCGCTCGGGCACGGACGTGCCGCGCGTCACCGCCGATACCTCGTTCCTGCTGCTGATGCGCGAGATGAGCGCCAAGGGCCTGGGCGCTTCGGCGATTGTCGGCGCGCAGGGCGAACTGCGCGGCGTGTTCACCGACGGCGACCTGCGCCGGCGCATCGAGCAGGGCGCCGACCTGCTCAGCACCACGGCCGGTGAAGTCATGCACCCCCGTCCCCATACCATCCAGGCCGATGCGCTGGCCGTCGACGCCGCGCGCCTCATGGAGCAGCACGGCATCACCTCGGTGCTGGTGATCGAAGGCGCCGACCAGCTCGTGGGCGTGGTCCATATTCGCGATTTGATGCGCGCCAAGGTGATCTGATGCAAGGTTCCGCTCTTGCCCCGGCGCTTGAATTCGCGCCCCAGTTGCTGCTCAAGGCCCAGGGGGTGCGGGTGGTGTTCTTCGATGTCGACGGCGTGCTCACCGACGGCGGGCTGTATTTCACCCAGGAAGGCGAAGTCATCAAGCGCTTCAACACGCTGGACGGCCATGGCCTGAAGCTGCTGCAGAAGGTCGGCATCACGCCGGTGGTGATCACCGGGCGCGACTCTGCGCCGCTGCGCCTGCGCCTGAAGAACCTGGGCGTGGTGCACGCGCGTTTCGGCACCGAGGACAAGAAGCCCGCGGCCGAGGAGTTCCTGCAGACCCTGGGGCTGGACTGGAGCCAGGCCGCGGCCATGGGCGACGACTGGCCCGATCTGCCGGTGATGCGCCGCGCGGCCATCGCCTGCGCGCCGGCAAATGCCCACGCCGAAGCCCTGGCCGCGGCCGATTACGTGAGCCAGCGCGCGGGCGGGCAGGGCGCGGCGCGCGAATTCTGCGATCTGCTGCTGGTGGCATCGGGCCGCTACGCCAGCTTGCTTGAAAGCTACGCATGATCCGTCCCCCATGGCGCCGCGGCTGGGAGAGCTTCACGATCTATCTGCCCGTGATACTGATGGGCCTGATGGCGCTTGCCAGCTGGTGGCTGGTGCGCAATGCGCCCTCGGCGCTGCCGTCGGTGGCGGCGCACGCTCCGGTGCATGAGCCCGACTATTTCATGAAGGACTTCTCGGTGCAGAACTTCGACGCCGCGGGCCGCATGACGCGCCAGCTGCAGGGCCAGATGGCGCGCCACTACCCCGACACCGACACGCTGGAGATCGACGGCGTGCAGATCCATGCCAAGGCGCCCGACGGCCGCCAGACGCGCGCCACCGCGCTGCGCGGCCTGAGCAATGGCGACGGCTCCGAAGTCCAGCTGTTCGGCAATGCGCGCGTGACGCGCGCAGCCATGCGGCTGCCCGATGGCAAGCAATCGCCCGAATTGCGTTTCGAAGGCGAATTCCTGCATGCCTGGACCAACGAGGAGCGCGTTCTTTCCGACAAGCCCGTGGTGCTGTGGCGCGGCGCGGACCGCTTCACGGCCGACCGCCTCGAATACGACCACCTGGAGCAGGTGCTGCAGCTCAACGGCCGGGTGCGCGGCGTGATGCAGCCCGCGCCCGCCGCCGTGGCCGGGCGCTGAGCATGACCGCGCCCGCGCGTCCCCTGGTGTTCATCACCGGCGCTTCCAGCGGCATAGGCCAGGCCCTTGCGGGGCGCTTCTATGCCCAGGGCCATGACCTGGCCCTGGTGGCGCGCAATACCCAGGCCATTCACGACTGGGCCGCGGCTGCGGGGCTGGACGCCGCGCGCTATGCGGTCTACGGCGCCGATGTGTCGGTTGCCGACAGCATTGTCTCTGCCGGCATGCAGTGCCTTGCGCGCCAGGGCCTGCCGCAGGTGGTGGTGGCGAATGCGGGCGTGAGCTGGGGCATAGATTCGGCCGAACGCGAAGACCTGGACGTGATGGCGCAGCTGTTCGCGACCAACAACCTGGGCATGGCCGCGACATTCCATCCCTTCATCCGCGCCATGCAGGCCCGCGGCTCGGGCACGCTGGTCGGCGTGGCCAGCGTGGCCGCGATCCGCGGCCTGCCTGGACACGGCGCCTACTGCGCAAGCAAGGCGGCGGTGGTCAGCTACTGTGAAAGCCTGCGCGGCGAACTGCGCGCGCGCGGCGTGCGCGTGGTGACGCTGCTGCCCGGTTATGTCGCCACCCCGCTGACGCGCGACAACCGTTATGGAATGCCTTTTCTGCTGACTTCCGAAGAGTTTGCGGCGCGCGCCTATCGGGCCATCGTGCGGCAAAGCAGTTATGCCGTGATTCCCTGGCAGATGGGTATTGTGGCCAAACTGCTGCGTCTGTTGCCCAATGCCGCCTTTGACCGCTTGTTACAAGGTCGGCAAACCAAGCACAGGCACAAGAAAACAGATTAAGAGAAATTTGCGATTTTGTCTTACAGGCATTACCAGCTGCCTCGGGGATTTGGAACGGCGCATTGTGCTAACGCAAATGACATGCGGGTGACGTAAAAAAAGGCTTCAAATGAAGCCTTTTTGTTTTTCCACGGGGATTATTCGCCGTGGTTATTGCCGTAGCCGCCGCGTCCGCCGCCGCCACCGCCGCTGCCGCCGCCGCGCGGACCGGAGCCGTAGGG
>JBBKVU010000446.1:0-2554 GCA_037968595.1 Comamonas sp. | reverse complement strand
GTGCCACCGGCTGCATCGACAAAGCGGTTGCGGCGCTGGCCGGCATCGACCACCAGCACCTGGCGGCGGGCGCGCGCGAGTTGCAGGGCGGCCGACAGGCCGGCGTAGCTGCCGCCAATGACGGCAAATTCGGTTTCAAGCATGGTGGTCCTCCAGACGATGGGGCAAAGACGCGCCGGCACGGCGCTGTGCGCGCAGGCGCTGGTTGAAGCCCAGCGACAGCTGGGCAAGCGTGATGCTGCCCAGGCGCGCGAGCAGCGCGGCCTCGGCTTCCTGCATCGCGGCCTGCAAGGCTTCGTTCACGACCTGGGCCACCACGCACTCGGGCCGGTCCTCGCGAAAACCCAGCGACACCAGCGCCGGCGCGCCCAGCGCAGAGTGCACGTCGCCCAGCGTGACCTGGTCCAGGGGAACGCAGACCCGCCAGCCGCCGCCATGGCCTTTTTCGGAAGCCACAAAGCCCGCATCGCGCAGACCGGCCATCAGCCGGCGCAGCACCACAGGGTTGGTCTTCATCGCCGCCGCCAGGGCTTCGGAGGTCAGGGGAAACTGCGCCTCTGCAAGGTGCAGCAGCACATGCAGTACGTCGGAGAGTTGGCTGCTTTGTTTCATGCAACTATATTAGTTTCATGATATTTCCCTGTCCTCCCAGGGGTCGGACATGTTGCTGTCTTATCCCCATGGCGGGCGTCCAAGCTTGTGCATAACTACCGGAATAACTCGCAAAAGTGGCGCCGGTGCTGGCTTTGCCGGGCTTGCTCAAAAAACAGGCACAGCGCCGCCGTGGCAGCTTCCATTGCGCCCACGCATGCGTCTCGGACCGGCAATCTCAGCTGCGCGCGAGGATTTCGTAGTCTATGGGTTTGAAGCTGCCGTTATTGGAGTTCTCCGCCGAGCAGGAAGTCAGGCCGCAGACCAGGTCCATCTCGGCGCGCAGCTCGACATAGTCGCCGGGCCTGGACTTAGGCGGCTTGACCGCGACCGCGCCGTCGGGGCCGACCTCGACATTCATGAACACATTGAAGGTCGTGCCGATCTGTTCGGGCCGTATGCCGAATTCGGCCAGCGCGGTATAGAGGTTCTCGAAGCAGCTCGGGTGATGGCCCTGGTGCTTGTAGAGAATCTCGAACATCTCCTGGCTGCAGGGTGTGAGCAGGAAATCGTGGCGTCCGACCCGGTCCTCGAGAATCACGAACATCGGCCGGCTGTCATTGGCGTACAGCGTATCGCCGCTGCTCAGATAGATCTTGGAGGCGTAGTCGATGCTGCGTCCCGAGGACAGGCTGCAGGCATGGTCGCCGTCCTTGAAGGCAAACAGGTCGGCCACCTGTTCGCCCAGCGGGTCATGGATTCGCAGGATCTCGCCGGCGCGCAGGCGAAAGGCAGTGCCCGACTGTGGAGGAATACGCGTGCAGGCGTGCGTGACTTCATGCATCTTTCTGGACTTTCGAATGAAATGGACATTGCCAGTCGGCTTCCACCGCCCGGCCTGAATACTGGCGCGCCTCGGAGGCCTCGCCAAAACGGGCCAGCACCGGATTGATCGAGCCCTGCAGCGCCATGTCGCGCTTGCGGATCGCATCCTGCATGCCGGTGTACTTGCCGCTGGCCTTGAGCTGTTCGAACTGCTCGTGGAAGTTGAACACCAGGCAGGGCATGGGCGTACGCCTGGCCAGCCGCGATGCCCCCGGGTGCAGTCCGACAACAAAGAACGCGCGCCCGCCCACGCTGAAGGAAAAGTCCTCGCGCTCGGGATCAACGCCGACATCGGCCGCCCAGGGAATGCTGCGCGCGCAGTCGTGCGCGTGCAGTGCCTGCAGCTGGCGCCACATGCGCTGCTCGAAGCTGCGCTCGTCCAGCATCTTCTGGCGAAACACCGCGATGAAGCTCACGGGAACGGTGCCCGGATCGGGGTATTGGCGCGAGTAGTCCATCAACGCCGCGTGCAGGGCCGGGGTGAGGGACTCATCGCCGAGCTCGCCGAATTCCAGCAGCTGCATGCGCCCCTTGTTGAGCGCCGACTTCGCGCCCACGCAGGGAAAGGAGGGGTCGGCAATGAATTCCCGTACAAGGCAGTCCGGCGCGGCGCCGCACGGATGGGTTTCGGTGGCTTGAGGTTGCATGGACCTAAGTTAAGCCCATCCTCGCCCCAGGATGGTGCGCGCAATGCCGGCAGGACCGTCGGAGACCGGGCTTGAGCCATGTAGGGGATGGCCCTGCCGGGGCTTTTGCGTAAGACAGCACCTACCGACGGACGAGGACAAATGCTGCAGTGCAGCATAAATAAAACGAGGACAGTGCAAGGAGGTCAAAAGTGCAAGCACTTGGCAGTTTTCCAACCGCTGGCCGCTAAAGAAAGAATGCGTGAACTATCTGCTTAGAAAAATGCAGGCGCAGGCCCGCAAATGGACCCGCAAAAGCCTGCAATATGCCGTCAAGCCTGTGATGCCGAGGGTTGTCCTCCCCGCTTCCGCTCTGAATGCACAACTGCGGGCGCTCAATCCGGCGCGCTGGCTGGCGTCCAACGACGCTGCGGCGCCCCGCGCAGCGCGGC
>JBBKVU010000445.1:0-22916 GCA_037968595.1 Comamonas sp. | reverse complement strand
GCACGAAGTCCTGCAGCTGGCGCTGGCCGCCGAGGCGCCTGCCGAGCTGGTGTGCAGCCGCGTCCATGCCTGGTGGCTGGAGATGGCGCGCAGCCATTTCAAGGCGCGGCTGGAGCATTTCGCACCGCAGCTGGGCGTGCAGTGGCGCAGCCTGCGGCTTTCAAGCGCGCGCACGCGCTGGGGCAGCGCGCGCAGCGACGGCGCGATCCGGCTCAACTGGCGGCTGCTGCATTACGCGCCCGAAGTCATTGATTACGTCGTGGTGCATGAGCTGTCCCATCTGCGGCACATGGACCACAGCGCGCGCTTCTGGGCCACGGTGGCCAGCGTGCTGCCCGACTATCGCGCGCTGCGCCAGCGCCTGCGCGACCAGCCCGCGCCGCTGTGGGCCGATGACGACGCCTGAGTCGTCAAAACCCGTGGCGCGCTGCAGGCCGGCACTGGAAACGCGGCCCTGGTTCTGCGAGACTGTGCAGCATGACTGATTCACTGACTTCCGATTCTTCCATCCCTGAGGTTCGTCCCGCCCAGGGCTACGCGGGCGATCTGCCCGCAGCGCTGGCCTGGCAATGGGTGCAGCAGGGGCAGGCGGTGCTGGTCGACGTGCGCACCGACGCCGAACGCGAATGGGTGGGGCGCGTGCCCGGCGCCGTGGCCGTGGCCTGGAAACAATGGCCCGGCATGGCAGCGAATGCCGACTTCGACGCCCAGCTGCGGGCGGCCGTGCCCGAGGGCATGAAAGTGGTGCTGCTGTGCCGCAGCGGCGTGCGCTCGGTTGCGGCGGCGCAGCGCGCGACGGCCCTGGGCCTGCAGGCCTACAACATTCTCGAAGGCTTCGAAGGCGATGCCGACGCCAACGGTCAGCGCGGCCATGTGGGCGGCTGGCGGCATGCCGGCTTGCCCTGGCGGCAATAACGAGCCCCCACGCTTGCTCGCTGCGCGTAGCCGCTGCCCCCCAGGGGGGCTGTTTTGCCTTGGGGCGGCCCGGCGGCAAAACAACCGCGCCGCTGGTTTAGCGGCGCGGCATATCAGCGCTTATTGCGCAGGAATGCGCAGCTTCTGGCCCGGATAGATCTTGTCGGGGTGGGTCAGCATGGGCTTGTTGGCTTCGAAGATGGCCGGGTACTTGTTGGCGTCGCCGTAGTATTTCTTGGCAATTGCCGACAGCGTGTCGCCGCGCACCACGTCGTGGTACTGGGCCTCGGGCTCGGGGTTGGTGACCGTGATCTGGTTGTCCACCGAAGTCACGTTGGCGACATTGCCGCAGCACAGCGTGATCTTTTCCTTGGCCGCCTGGTTGGGGGCGTCGCCCGTCACGGTGACCTTGCCCTGGGCGCCGTCAAAAGTGACCTTGATGTTGCTCGCGCCCAGCTTCTGGCTGGCGATATAGGCTTCAATCGCGCTGGCAGCCTTGAGATTCAAGTCTTCCTGCGATGCTCCCGGCACGGGCGCCGCCTGGGCATCCTTGCCGCCAAACAACTTCTCGCCGGCTTCCTTGATGAAAGAGAAAAGACCCATGGGATGACTCCTGTGAAAAGCAAAGAGAGCCCCACTCTAGCCCGAGTTTGGTCTTCGTGGCGTCGGATAAGGACTTGTCAAGACATTTCAATACATTTCGGGCCGACATCAATATGTCAACGCCAGGCCGCACGAACCCCCCGGCGAGGGTAAAACTCCGCATAATTCGCCGCATGACATTTCTGGCCATCGACGTTGGCAACACCCGTCTCAAATGGGCGATGTACGACGCGGCGCAGCCTGGCGCCAACCTGTTGGCGCATGGCGCCGAATTCCTCGAGCACATCGACCAACTGGCGGAAACCGGTTGGGCGGGCCTGCCCGCGCCCGATCGCATGCTCGGTTGCGTGGTCGCGGGCGATGCAGTGATGCGCCGGGTCCAGCAGCAGATCGAGCAGATGGCCGATTGGGATGTCGTGCCGCAATGGGTGGTGCCTTCAGTCGCCGAGGCCGGCGTGACCAATGGCTACGACCATCCAACGCGCCTGGGCGCTGACCGCTGGGTGGCAATGATAGGTGCGCGCCATCAGGTGCTGCGCCAGGGCGCGGCCCGGCCGCTGGTGGTAGTCATGGTCGGCACGGCGGTGACCGTCGATGCGCTGGACGCCGAAGGCCATTTTCTCGGCGGCCTGATCCTGCCCGGCCACGGCATCATGCTGCGTGCGCTCGAAACCGGCACCGCCGGCCTGCATGTGCCCACCGGCGAGGTCACGCTTTTTCCCACCAATACCAGCGATGCGCTGACCAGCGGCGGTACCTATGCCATTGCCGGCGCGGTTGAGCGCATCTATCAGCACCTGAGCGCACGCTGCGGCGAGGCGCCCGCCTGCATCATGGCCGGGGGCGCGGGCTGGAAAATGGCACCCAGCATGTCGCGTCCGTTCGAGCTGACCGACAACCTGATCTTTGACGGTCTTCTGGTGATTGCCGCGCAGCGCTGGAAAGCGTAAGTCCGGCGTCACTGCGCGTGAATTTGTGAGGATTTGTCCCGGGAGCGCCTTTCTGCCCCCGCGGCGGCGGCAGGCGCGGGTGACATGCGCGCGGGTTCGGCGGATGGGCGCTTGGCGGTCATCGGCCGCGTCCAGGCAGGTGCCCAATGGGGTGCATGGATTCATCGCGCTGCACGGATTACTGCTGGTGACTGGCCTTGGTGCACGCGTCGGGGCGGCAATGAGATAATTGAAAGCTTCGCCGAGAGGCATTTATATACACCACCCATGATTCTGATCACAGGCGGCGCAGGCTTTATCGGTGCCAATTTCGTCCTCGACTGGCTGTCAGTGCATGACGAGCCGGTCGTCAACCTCGACAAACTGACCTATGCAGGCAATGTGCACAACCTCGCCAGCCTGCAGGGTGATGCCCGCCATGTGTTTGTTCAAGGCGACATAGGTGACAGCGCCTTGCTGTCCGAACTGCTGCAGAAACATCGGCCGCGCGCCGTGGTCAACTTCGCGGCGGAAAGCCATGTGGACCGTTCCATCCACGGCCCGGAAGATTTCATCCAGACCAATATCGTCGGCAGTTTCCGCCTGCTGGAGTCCGTACGGGCTTACTGGAGCCAGCTGGAAGACGAGTCCAAGGCGGCATTTCGCGTTCTGCATGTCTCGACCGACGAGGTCTACGGCAGCCTGGCGCCCGATGCACCGGCGTTCACCGAGTCGCACAACTACGAGCCCAACAGCCCCTACTCCGCGAGCAAGGCGGCAAGCGACCATCTGGTGCGCGCCTGGCACCATACCTATGGGCTGCCGGTGCTGACCACCAACTGCAGCAACAACTACGGGCCGCTGCACTTCCCGGAAAAGCTGATTCCGCTGATGATCGTCAATGCCCTGGCCGGCAAGCCCCTGCCCATCTACGGCGACGGCATGCAGGTGCGCGACTGGCTGTACGTCAGGGATCACTGCAGCGCCATCCGCCGCGTGCTCGAGTCCGGCCGACTGGGCGAAACCTATAACGTCGGTGGATGGAACGAAAAGCCCAATGTCGAGATCGTAAACATGGTGTGTGCGTTGCTCGATGAGCTGCGCCCACGCGCCGACGGTCAGTCCTACCGCGAGCAGATCAGCTACGTCAAGGACCGCCCAGGCCACGATCGCCGCTATGCCATCGACGCCCGCAAGCTCGAGCGCGAACTGGGCTGGAAGCCGGCGGAGACGTTTGAAACCGGGATCCGCAAGACGGTGCAGTGGTACCTCGCGAATCCCGAATGGGTTGCGCAGGTGCAAAGTGGTTCCTATCGAGACTGGGTGCAGACCCAATACGCCAACGCATGAAAATCGTTCTATTGGGCCCCACGGGCCAGGTCGGCTGGGAGTTGCAGCGCAGCCTGGCTGTGCTCGGCGAAGTCGTCACACTGGGCCGCCAGGACAGCGTTGATTTTGCCGATCCCGAAAGCGTGGCGCGCCGCGTGCGCGCCCTGCGCCCCGACGTGATCGTCAATGCGGCCGCGCATACCGCCGTAGACCGGGCCGAAGCCGAGCCCGAACTGGCGCGCCTGCTGAATGCCGCCACGCCGGCATTGCTGGCGCGCGAAGCGGCAGCGCTCGGCGCCCTGCTGGTGCATTACAGCACGGACTATGTGTTTGACGGCAGCGGCAGCACGGCGCGTACCGAAGACGCGCTTACGGCGCCGCTGTCGGTCTATGGCCGCACCAAGCTAGAAGGTGAGCAGGCGATTGCCGCGTCCGGCTGCCGGCACCTGATTTTCCGCACCAGCTGGGTCTACGCAGCGCGCGGCGGCAATTTCGCCAAGACCATGCTGCGCCTGGCGCAGGAGCGCGAACGCCTCACGGTCATCGACGACCAATGGGGCGCGCCCACGGGCGCCGAGCTGATTGCCGATGTGACCGCCCATGCGATACGGCATGTGGAACATTCTCCGCAGGACCTGGGCCTGTACAATCTCGTGGCTTCGGGCCAGACCTGTTGGCATGCCTATGCCAGCTTCGTGATCGAGACCGCGCGCAATCTGCGCCCGGATTTGCTGCTGCGTGTCAGCGAGATCGCGCCCGTGCCCACCAGTGCTTTCCCCACCCCTGCGCAGCGGCCGCTGAACTCGCGGCTGGACACGTCGCGCCTGCAGGCCCGCTTCGGCCTGCGGTTGCCCGACTGGCAGCAAGGCGTGATTCGCATGCTGCACGAAACTTTATAAAAAATCATGACACAACGCAAGGGCATCATCCTGGCGGGCGGCTCGGGCACCCGGCTGCACCCGGCCACGCTGGCCATCAGCAAGCAACTGCTGCCGGTTTATGACAAGCCAATGATCTATTACCCGCTGAGCACGCTGATGCTCGCGGGCATACGCGAAATCCTGATCATCAGCACACCCCAGGACACGCCGCGCTTCGAGCAGCTGCTCGGCGACGGCAGCCAGTGGGGACTGCGTCTCGAATACGCGGTGCAGCCCAGCCCTGATGGTCTGGCCCAGGCGTTCATCATCGGCGAGCAGTTCCTGGACGGTGCGCCCAGCGCGCTGGTGCTCGGCGACAATATTTTCTATGGCCACGATTTCCAGCATCTGCTGGCCCGGGCCCAGGTGCGTGACGAAGGCGCAAGCGTCTTTGCCTACCATGTGCAGGACCCCGAACGCTACGGTGTCGCCGATTTCGACGCTTCGGGCAAGGTGCTGTCGCTCGAGGAAAAACCCGCCGTGCCCAAGAGCAACTACGCGGTGACCGGCCTGTACTTCTATGACGGCCAGGTGGTCGAAATGGCCAAGCGCCTCGCACCTTCTGCGCGTGGTGAACTCGAGATCACCGATCTCAACCGCATGTACCTCGAGCAGGGCCAACTGCAGGTCGAAATCATGGGCCGCGGCTATGCCTGGCTGGATACCGGAACGCATGAAAGTCTGCTGGAAGCCGGCCAGTTCATTGCCACGCTGGAAAACCGCCAGGGCCTGAAGGTGGCCTGCCCCGAGGAACTTGCGTTTCGCCAGGGATGGATCGATGCGCAGCAGCTTGAAAGCCTGGGCCAGGCAATGGCCAAGAATGGCTACGGCCAGTACCTGCTGCGACTGCTGAAAGAGAAGGTGAGTGCATGAAGGCAACTCCGTTGGCGATCCCGGAAGTCATTCTGTTCGAGCCCAAGGTGTTTGGCGACGCGCGTGGCTTTTTCCTGGAGAGCTTCAACCAGAAGCTGTTCGATGCCGCCACGGGCGGGAAATACGACTTTGTGCAGGACAACCACAGCCGCAGCTCCAAAGGCGTGCTCCGCGGACTGCACTACCAGTTGCCGCCCCATGCCCAGGGCAAGCTGGTGCGCGTGGTGCAGGGCACCGTGTTCGATGTCGCCGTCGACGTGCGCCGCAGTTCGCCCACGTTCGGGCAGTGGGTAGGCGCCGAGCTGAGCGCTGAAAACCACAAGCAGTTATGGGTTCCGCCGGGTTTTGCCCATGGCTTCGTGGTGCTCAGCGACACCGCCGATTTCCTTTACAAGACGACCAACTACTACGCTCCCGCACATGAGCGCAGCATTGCCTGGAACGACCCGCAGCTTGCGATCGAGTGGCCGCTGAGCGAGCAGCCCAGCCTGTCGGGCAAGGATGCCCAGGCCCCGAAGTGGGCCGATGCCGAGGTGTTCGCATGATGACCGTGGCTGGCCAGGCGCATGGTGCGCTCTGCATAGGCGCTTTGCGTGGCTGATCGGCCAAGCACCAGCCTTCGGAAAATCTGCGGATATATAGTTAAAACAGGAATGTCGCTGTGAATGAATTGGTGAAAAAAAAGGACGCCGACGTACCTTTCATTGATATTTGTTACGGCCTCTATCTGTTCGTGGATAGGCTTTATAAGGTATTGATTCAGCGCAAGGCTGAAGATGTATTGTTTTTTGCGCGCGAAGGCCAGTTGCTCAAGCAAATGTTTGATTTTTATCAATCGTCATTGGTTGATGAGAAGAAGATAAAAACCCATTATTTCAAGGTCTCTCGCCGTTCAACCTTTCTGCTTTCGCTCGGGCCGCTGCATGAAGAAGGATTTGAGGTATTGTTTCGGCAATATCGTCGAATTTCCATACAGGATTTTCTCAAGAGCCTCGACCTTGTGGATTCCGCTGATTTGTTCGCGCGGGAGCTTGGCGTGGATGCGGCGGCATTTTTCGAAGTCAGTTCCGACTTGCCAACCGACAAGCGGTTCCTGAAGCTGCTTCAGCTGCCGAGCTTTCGCGATATCTATGAGAGCCAGCGTCTCGAACGAAGCCTGGCATTTTCGGAATATGTGAAAGAGCTGCTCGGCGGGCCGCAGCTGCCGGACAGTCTGCATGTGGTTGACGTGGGGTGGAAAGGATCCATTCAAGACAACGTCTATCACTGGTTTTCCAGGCAAAAAGGCACGGCGGCAAAGGTCCATGGCTACTACGTGGGACTTATTGCGCCTGGTGCCAGCAATGCCGGGAATACCAAGGTCGGCTTGCTTTTTTCCTCGCTGGAGGGGCGCACTCCCGGATTCCAGGTTTTCAATGAGAACCGCTCCCTTTACGAGGTGATCCTGCATGCCGATCACGGCTCTGCGCGCAAATACACGTTTTCGCCCGCCGAAGGGGTGTGCGTCATCGAGGATGAAGTCACCGATGCGGAGATGATCGCCCGATTGGTGCGACCTGTCTCGGCGGCAATGATGGAAAAATTCAAGGGGCTGGTGGTGGCCACGCAGGGCTCGCCGCTCACGGATCGCGAGTTGCTGGAGCTGGCGCTGGATCGCCATGCGCGCATGGTGTTCAATCCCTCGAAAAAAGAAATCGAGTGGATTTTCTCGGTGTCTCATGTCGAGAATTTCGGCGTTTTCGAAGAATCTTCTTTTGGCGGGGAAGAAAAGCCGGTCTCGTTGCTGAGAAAAATGAAATTCACATGGCAGTTGGCGGTGTTGCGTCGGCCATCGCAATTGGGATTTTGGCCGTGGCTGACGATTCGGCGAAATGCGCTGCCTGGAATGGCTTGGCTGTATGAGTATTTTCGTCTTCGGCAAAGCCGTCCAAAGCCTGAAAATGGGCCAGGGTAAAGTTGTATGAGTAATCCAAGAGTCTGTTTTTTGATTGGATCGATGGCTATAAGTGGAGGCACTTATGTCATTATTCAGCATGCCAATTATCTTCGGTCGGCCGGCTTTGATGTAACGCTAGCGGTGCAGGAGGCATTTTCCGCAGAGACCCTGAGCTGGCATGACCAGGCCAGCCAGCTGCATTGCATCCCTATCGAAGCGGCAAAGTCGGAAGAATTCGATCTGGTGATTGCCACATGGTGGAAAACTGCTTTTGAACTCGGTAATTTCAAGGCGAAACATTACGCCTATTTCGTGCAGTCGATTGAATCCCGGTTTTATCCCGAGAGCGATGTTCCTCTACGGGCGCTGGTCGATTCGACCTACAACTTCCCCGTCCATTTCTTGACCGAGGCGACCTGGATCAAAGAGTATCTGGCGGAAAAGTTCGGCAAGACATCGGGACTGGTGCGCAACGGGATACGAAAAGACATCTACCAGACCACGGGTCCGGCGGTTTGCGAGCGTCCGAGCAAGCAACCAAGAGTCTTGATTGAAGGCCACTTTGGCGTCAAGTTCAAGAATACCGCGCTGGCCTTGCGCCTGGCGCGCGAGGCCGGTGCGCGCGATATCTGGGTGCTGACAGGTTCGCCGGTTCGCTGGGTGCCGGGCGCCTCGCGCGTGTTCTCGCGCGTTCCCATGATGGAGACCGCGGCTATCTACCGCTCGTGCGATATCCTGGTCAAGCTCAGCACGGTAGAGGGCATGTTTGGTCCGCCATTGGAGATATTCCACTGCGGCGGCACGTCCATCGTCTATGACGTGACGGGGCATGATGAATACATCGTGGACTCGCACAATGCCAGCGTGGTCCGCAGGGGGGATGCCGATGGTGTCGTGGCGGCCTTGAAGACGCTGCTGACGGATCCCGCAGCCCTTGAAAAGCTCAAGAGCGGTGCGCGTGAGACCGCAGAAAAATGGCCCTCTTGGGAGCAGTCCTCGGCACAATTCATGGCGTGGGTGAACGCGCTGCTGGTGGCGCCCGCAGGCGATGCCGAGGTGCTGCGCACGCTTTCGGCCCAAGCATTCTCGGACTATGTGCGTGACGAGCAGGAGCATCTGCGCAAGAACCCGCAGACCGTGCGGCGCCACAAGCTCAGTGCCATTGCCGCGAAGTTCCCACCGGCCCTGACCCGTGCGGCCAAGCAGTTGGAGACAGTTGCCGAAATTGTCTTGCAGGGAAGAAAGACCTACTGATGTTTGAACTTCGAACGGTGGACGTGTGGGACACCTTGCTGCGTCGCGACTGCCATCCGGAATGCATCAAGCTTGCGACGGCGCGCTATCTGTCGATGACCGCTGCCCGGAATCTGAAGCCGGGCTTGCAGGACATGTGGAGCCTGTACGAGGCCAGGCTTGATGCCGAAAAAATCCGTGCCAATGATTCGCGTCAACGTGGTGACGACGACGAGTATGAAATTGTCGAAGTATTGAGAACCTGGCTGGAGATTGCCTGGCAGGGCAGCTTTGATCCACTGATGCCTGCCGCCTTGGCAGAATACGAATTGAGCGTTGAGATCGCCAGAACCTATCGCGATCCCGATATCCTGGAGTTTCTTGCGAAATATCCGGCAGAGAAAACTATTTTTCTGTCGGATTTCTACATGGACTCCAAGATGCTTGGTCGCTTGCTGGCAGCGCACCAGCTGGATGAACTGGTACCTTCGGGAATATCTTCCTGCGATGTCAATCGCAACAAGCGATCCGGCAACCTGTTTCACCATGTCCAGTCGACCTTGAAGATCGCTTCGGACAAGCATGTGCATATTGGCGACAACGAATGGTCCGACGTGGATTCCCCGGGCAAGCTGGGGATACAGGCCGTACGCTTTCTGCCTTCCGCGGAGCACGAGAAGAGGGTTGCTCGCGAGCATCTGTTTTCTTCCCGACAGGCACTGTTTTCTCATGTTCGCGGGCTTTGCAAGGAAAAATCGCTCGATCTCTCCACCAAGGGGGGCAGCGATGAGGCCTTCTATCTGGGAGTGGAGGCCGCGCCGCTGTTCATTGGATTCGCTGTCTGGATTGCCGAGCAGGCAGTCTTGAGAAATTTTGACAAGATCATATTTTTGACGCGTGAGGGTGAGTTCTTTCATGCGGTGCATTCGGCGATCTTTGCCGACGGATTCTTTGCAGGCATCAAGCTTCCAGAATCCTCTATTTTTCCGGTAAGCAGAATATCGACTTTTTCAGCTTCGCTGGGCCGAGGAGATTTCGAGGAAGTGTCGCGCGCCTGGTCGATTTTCGGTGTGCAAAGGGTTTCCGCACTTTTTGCGATGCTGGATGTGCCCACGGATGATTTTTCCGCGACTCTGAAGGAGCTTGGCCTGCGCGTGGATGAGGTGGTGCAGAACCCATCGTCGGATGCCCGGCTGCGTGCGCTTTTTGCCAAGCCCAAGTTCTTTGAAGCCGTCATTGCTTCGGTGCAGAGAAACAAGGTACTGTTGAAAGACTTGCTTGCAGCGCATGGAATCGTTGACGGAATGAACGTTGGCGTGGTGGATATAGGCTGGCGCGGCACCATCCAGGACAATATTGCACTCGCGGCTCCCGCGATCAACTTTCACGGCATGTACCTGGGCCTGCGTTCATTTGTCAATCCCCAACCGCTGAATGTGACCAAGAGCGCCTACGGGCCGCATGAGGAAATAGAGAGCGATCTCAACAAGCTGTTTGAGGTTTTTTCTGCCATGGAGATGGTCTGCTCCTCTCCCAATGGCAGCGTGATCGGCTACTCGCGAGACGATGGCAAGGTGCTTCCCGTGCGGGAGATTTCTTCGGATGAGAATGTTGCCTACTTCGAGTTCTCGCACAGGTTCCAGCAAGGTGTGCTGTTTTCCGCTGGCCAGTGGACACCCTATCTGAATGCCTATGTCGTCTCGGCAATGGAGTTGCGCGAGAGTGCCATGAAGGTTTGGGAGGGCTTCAGGCGTTCTCCGCCAAATATCCTTGCCGAAGTGTTCATGCAAACCCCTCAGCATGATGCCTTTGGCTTCGGCGAAGTTTTTTCCAGAAACAACTTTCCCTCCCTGACAACCATATTTCTTTCGCCTTTCAATAAAAAGAGACGGCGGGAGATATTCAGTTTTGTTCGCCGCGTGCAATGGACTGCTGCCGTGGAAAGTGCCAAGGAGTTGGGCTGGTTCCATAGAAAGACACTGTCCTTGGTGTTTTTTCTGGCAAATCATCTGAAAATCTTGCGCATGAAAATGCGCCATGGAAAGAAGTAAATCTGTCTGAGATACGCTCGGGTTGGGAGTCTTGATTTCAGGAGTGTTTCCTGAGGTGAATGTGCCGTGTTGGTTTTTATTGGGCTGTATTGATGAGCGGAATTGCTGTATCTGTTGTTAGCCACCACCATGGTGCCTTGGTGGATGCCTTGCTGCGCCGTTTGTCTGAAATGTCGTCGCCCCATGTGGTCAAAGTCATTTTGACGCAGAACGTTCCCGAAGCGATGCCGCAGGCGCCGCAAGCGGGCTGGCCTTTTGTCCTCGAGGTGATACGCAATGTTTCTCCCCAGGGATTTGGTAAAAACCACAACAAGGCGCTGAAAAACGCAAAGGAAGATTTTTTTTGCGTCATGAATCCGGATGTGGTTCTTTTTCAGAACGATACCTTCGCAAGGCTTTTGGATGCCGCATCCATTGCTGGCGTCGGCTGTGTCTATCCTCAGCAAATCGATGAAGACGGAAAACGGCAGGACATAGAAAGAGATATTCCTACTTTCTTTTCATTGCTGATGCGGTACGCTTGCAGAAGAACCGAGACTGGCAGGGACTGGGTCAATGCGGCTTTCCTGCTGCTTCCCGCCAAAGTCTGGCGCGAACTCGGCGGATTTGACGATCGCTATTTCATGTATTGCGAGGATGTCGATTTTTGCCTTCGGCTGCAGCTGCAGGGCCACAGGCTGATTGCGGCCCCGGTCACCGTGGGGCATGCGGGCCAAAGAGCGAGTCATCGCAATGCGCGCCACTTTTTCTGGCATGTGGGCAGTCTCTTGCGGCTATGGGCTTCACCGGTGTTCTGGCGCGCCTGGTGGAAGAAGCAGCGGAAACCAGGTTGAATGACGGCGATTCTTGCGGATCGCGCTGTAGGGCAGGGCGCATGCCCATGCCGCCATGAGGCATGTGTATTTCGCCATGTGAAAATGAAGAATTAGGGCTTTGATGATCTGGTTGTCCACAATTGCGTTTTTTTTCGCCCTGATTTCGGGGGGCATGATCGTGCGCTGGTCAGGCGACCACCACATCGTCTATGGCGAGGACATGCCCCAGCGTTTTCACTTCGGCGATGTGCCGCGCATAGGCGGGCTGGCGGTGATGGTGGCGTTGCTGCTGAGCTGGAGCGTGGGCATGATCTCGACGGCCTTCTTTGGCGACCTGTCCGCGCTGCGCATGAAGATCTGGGTCGGCTGGTTCATGGTGGCCATCATGCCCGCGGTGCTCGGGGGGGTGGCCGAAGACCTGACCCAGCGTCTTTCGGTGCGTTATCGCCTGCTGCTCACGGGCTTGACCGGTGTACTGGGCATCTGGCTGCTTGATCTGGGCGTGCCGCGTCTGGACCTGCCCTGGATCGATGGCCTGCTTGCATGGGCTCCCTGGATAGGTATGGCCATCGCGCTGCTGGCCATTGCGGGTCTGCCGCATGCGTTCAACATCATTGACGGCTACAACGGTCTCGCCGGCATGGTGGCGGTGATCATCTGCCTGGCTTTGGCCCATGTGGCGCTGCAGGTCGGGGACCGTGCGCTGGCGGCGCTGCTGCTGAGCACAGCGGCTGCCACGGCCGGATTCCTGGTGTGGAACTATCCGCGCGGCATGCTGTTTGCCGGCGACGGTGGCGCTTATATCTGGGGCGTGGTGATTGCTTTCTCGAGCATTCTGCTGGTACAGCGCCACACGCAGGTTTCGCCGTGGTTTCCCATGCTGCTGCTGATCTACCCGGTCTGGGAGACGGTGTTCTCCATTTACCGCAAGCTCGTGCGCGGTGACTCTCCGGGCATGGCCGATGCCCTGCATTTCCATCAGCTGGTCTACAGGCGTATCGTGTGGGGAGTCTTTCACGACGATGAATCGCGGCAGATGCTGATGCGCAACAACCGCACCTCACCCTATCTCTGGGCGTTCACGCTGCTGACGGTGCTGCCGGCCGTGCTGTTCTGGCGCAATACGCCGGTGCTGATTGCCTTTTGCGCGTTGTTTATGATCAGCTATGTCTGCGCCTATCTGGCGATCGTCCGGTTCAAGGTGCCCGGCTGGCTGCAGAAGTGAGCCGTTTACCTTTTCGGGGGGCCCCAAAGCGCACTGCGGCACTGCAGTTGCGGCACAATGCCCCGCTTGTTGTTGATTACTTCCCAGCCCCACGGCCTGCACCATGAACGATATCCTCTCCATTGCCCCGCGCGACAAAGCCGAAATCCTCGCCCAGGCGCTGCCCTATATCCGCAAGTTCCATGGCAAGACCATGGTGATCAAGTATGGCGGCAACGCCATGACCGATCCGGCCCTGCAGGCCGACTTTGCCGAGGATGTGGTGTTGCTCAAGCTGGTGGGGATGAATCCCGTGGTGGTGCACGGCGGTGGGCCGCAGATTGAAACCGCGCTCAACCGTCTGGGCAAGAAGGGCGAGTTCATCCAGGGCATGCGCGTCACCGACGCCGAAACCATGGAAGTGGTCGAGTGGGTGCTGGCCGGTGAAGTGCAGCAGGACATCGTCGGTCTGATCAATCAGGCAGGTGGCAAGGCCGTGGGTCTCACAGGGCGCGACGGCGGACTGATACGCGCGCAGAAGCTCAAGCTCACGGACAACAAGGACCCGAGCATCGAGCACGACCTGGGCCAGGTCGGCGACATCGTGGCAATCGATCCCAGCGTGGTGCGCGCCCTGCAGGATGACGCTTTCATCCCGGTGATCAGCCCTATAGGCTTCGGCGAAGACAACGAGAGCTACAACATCAATGCCGACGTGGTCGCGAGCAAGCTGGCCACGGTGCTGCAGGCCGAAAAGCTGATGCTGTTGACGAACACGCCCGGCGTGCTCGACAAGGCCGGCAATCTGCTGACCGACCTCACGGCACGTGAAATCGACGCGCTGTTTGCCGACGGCACGATTTCGGGTGGCATGCTGCCCAAGATCGCCGGCGCGCTGGACGCCGCCAAGGCCGGCGTGAACGCGGTGCACATCATCGACGGCCGCGTGCCGCATGCCATGCTGCTGGAAATTCTCACGGACCAGGCCTACGGCACCATGATCCGCAGCCATTAAGCTGGCTTGGGCCCTCCGGGGCCATGCATTGGAAGATTCGACATGCGCCTGCTGCTGGTGGAAGACGATGTGATGGTGGCCAGCGGCGTCAAGCTGGGCCTGAGCGATGCCGGCTATGCGGTTGACTGGGTGGGCAGCGCGGAGCGCGCGCTCGAAGTGCTGGCCAGCGAGTCGTTCGACCTGGCGGTGATCGACATCGGCCTGCCAGGCCTCAGCGGCCTGGAGCTGACGCAGCGTTTGCGGCGCAGCACCATGGACAGCGCGGCCATGCCAATCCTGATACTGACCGCGCGCGACGCCCTGCTCGACCGTGTCCAGGGGCTCGACATGGGCGCCGACGACTACATGGTCAAGCCTTTCGAGCTGCCCGAATTGCTGGCGCGTCTGCGGGCGCTGGCGCGCCGCTCCCAGGCCGCAACCACGGCGGTGCTGACGTTTGGACCGCTTGAACTCGATACCGCGGCGCGCAGCGTCGGCGCACGCGTCGCCGATGACTCCGCCGAAGGCAGCCACGTGCAGCCCATAGACCTCGGGCCGCGCGAGTGGACGGTGCTTGAATACCTGCTGATCCATGCGCCCAAGCCCGCCAGCAAGGACAAGCTGCTGCAGGCCCTCACAGGCTGGGACAAGGAGATCACGCCGAACGCCGTCGAAGTCTATGCTTCGCGGCTGCGCGGCAAGATAGAGCCCTACGGCGTGGCCTTGCGCTCCATCCGCGGTTTCGGCTACCGGCTGGAGCTGGTGGCCGGCGCCACGTGAAGCGCCGGCAGCGGCCTTGCCCTGAGCCGGCGCAATGACGTCCAATCTGCGCTTTCGGCTGCTGCTGCTGCTGGTGCTGCCGCTGAGCGTGCTGGCCTTGATGGGCTCGTGGTTTGCCTACCGCTCGGCCGAGGCTGCTGCAGGCCAGCACGACCAGCGGCTGATGCGCTTTCTGCCCGCACTGGCCGAGGCCGTGCTGGCGCCGTCGCCGGACGCCCAATATCCGCCCGTGGTCATGCTGCCGCCAACGGTGGAGGAGTTTCTGCGCCAGCGCCAGAACGAAGCTGGCTACGCGATTGCCGACCTCAAGGGCCGGGTGCTGGCGGGCGACACCTGGATACGCGTCGAGGTGCCGAGCACGCGCGTGGCGGAATTCCACAGCCAGGAGTTCGCCGGCATCATGTACCGCGTTGCCGTGTTGCGCGTGGAAACCGCTGGCGCAGGCGAGATGGTGGTGGCCCTGGCCGACGGCTCGGACGCGCGCCAGCAATGGGCGCAGCAGCTGCTGCTGCGCGTGCTGCTGCCCAATGTGCTGCTGATTGCGGCCGCGGGTCTGGCAATCTACTGGTCGGTGCGTCAGGCGTTCGAGCCGCTGGTGGCGCTTGCCGGTGCCGTGGAGCGGCGTTCGCCGCGCGACCTGAGTCCCATTGATGAAGCCGCGTCACCCGATGAAGTGCGGCCGTTGGTGCGTTCGCTCAACCGGCTGTTCGCGCTGGTCGACGCCCAGGCCCAGGAGCAGCGGCGCTTTGTTGCCGACGCAGCACATCAGCTGCGCACGCCGCTGGCGGCGCTGCAGGCCCAGGTCGAAGCCTGGGCGCTGATGGTGCAGTCGGCGCCTGCTCCCGCTGACAACGCACCGGCTGCTTCCGGTCCGCCGCCCGAGCGCTCGCTGGTGCTCAGCGCCACGCAGATCCATCAGTTGCGCGATGCCACGCGCCGCACCTCGCAGCTCGCGCGCCAGCTGCTGGCGCTGTCGCGCGCCGATGCGCGCCATGCCCAGTCCCAGCCGCTGCAGCGCGTGGACCTCAAGGATCTGTGTGAAAGCCTGCTGGAAGCCTTCTTCGAGCAGGCTGCGGCCAAGAATATCGACTTCGGACTCGAAGTCGCGCCGGCCAGCGTCTGGGGCCATGCCTGGCTGCTGCGCGAGCTGCTGAGCAACCTCGTTGACAACGCGCTCAAGTACAACCCCGAAGGCGGGCGCGTGACGCTGCGCAGCGGAAGCAGCCCCGATGGTGCCTTTCTTGAAGTCGAGGACGACGGTCCGGGCGTGCCCGAAACGGAGCGCGCGCGCGTCGTGCAACGCTTTTATCGCCTGCCCGGCGCGTCCAGCGAAGGCTCGGGCCTGGGGCTGGCAATTGCCGACGAGATTGCCCAACTGCACCAGGCGCGTCTGGTGCTGGGTGAAGGCGCGGACGGCGTAGGCTTGCGCGTGCTGCTGGTCTTTCCACCCGAGCCGGCTGCCGCGCCCTGAGCCCAGGCCAGGGACCTGTCCCAGGCAAGGCTGCCCCCGCCCTCCCGCAGGGCGAAGACGCAAAGCTGTTCAGGAGGAGCGATAAATGTCAATACCATTGAGGTTGAAAACAGTAGGACATGGGAGCGGGTGGCTGTGAGAGAATTATTTACAAATTCCTGATCGCCTATGTCTGAGTCTGAAGTCCTGTCCTCCTCTTTTCTCTCTGCCGCCCTCGTTGGCGACAGCGATGCCGCCGCCGCACCCGCAGCGCCCGCCACCCGCAAGCGCCCCAAGCCGGGCGAGCGGCGCGAGCAGATTCTGCAAGCGCTGGCGACCATGCTGGAGAAGCCCGGGGCCGAACGCATCACCACCGCTTCACTGGCCGCGCATCTGTTGGTGAGCGAGGCTGCGCTCTACCGGCATTTCGCCAGCAAGGCGCAGATGTTCGAAGGTCTGATCGAGTTCATCGAGCAGTCGGTGTTCACGCTGGTGCAGCAGATTGTCGGCCGTGAAGTGCCCGACCCCGACCAGCCCAGCATCGACGGCGCACGCCAAGCCGCGCGCGTCATCGCGCTGGTGCTGCAGTTCGGTGAACGCAATCCGGGCATGGCGCGGGTGATGGTCGGCGATGCGCTGGTGTTCGAGCACGAACGCCTGCAGCAGCGCATGAACCAGTTCTTCGATCGCATTGAATCCACGCTGCGCCAGTGCCTGCGCCCCGTGGCCGATGCGCGCGGCTCGGCCAAGCCCACGGTCGATGCGCAGGTTGCGGCCAGCGTGCTGACCTCGTTTGCGCTCGGCCGACTGCAGCGCTTCTCGCGTTCGGGCTTTCGCCGCCTGCCGACCGAGCATCTCGAGGAAAGCCTGGCGTTGATGATCTGAGCTTCAGCGTGCGCTCAGCCGGCAGTCGGCGGCCACGCTTTGCAGGTAGATGTCCGAGCCCTGCTGCTGGCTCTGGTCTTCCCAGGCAACCAGCGTCCTGCCTGGCGAGGCGCCGGTGACCAGGCGCGACTTGCTCGATGGCCGGGTGGAAACCGCGAATTGCGGGCACAGCGCATTGCCCGTGGCATCCAGCTTGATGCCCTGGATGGTGTCGTGCTGGCCGGATACCGACTGCACCCAGAAGGCCAGGGTTCCATCGGTCACAGCGACCGTGCGCAGATGGGCGATGTCATGCAGCGCCAGCGGCTGTATCGCACGCCCGGTTTCTCCCCACTGCCGCGCGCCGCGCGCATCGAGCTTCTGGGCATACAGGCCACGGCGGCGCTGTTCCACCGCATTGTCGAGCTCGGCCCAGAACAGCGTGGTTTCGCCGGTCAATGGCTGGTAGGACATCGAAGGCGCAACCCGTGCCTGCTGCAGATTGGTCGACACCGGCACTCCGTTGACGGCAAAGGCCGGGCTGCCGTTGGCCTGGAGATGCTGGGCGTAGACCTGCATTTGTGGGGCAATGCTGTACCAGGCGAAGACCGCGCCGCCCTGGCCATCGAGTACAAAAGGCGGGAAATTGCCTTGCTGCAGCGAGCCGGCGTCAAAGACCTTCACATGCGCCTGGCCCCAGAGCAACTGGCCGCTGGGCGAGATCTTGTTGGCATAGAGGTGCTTGGCGCCCGAAATGCCGCGGCTGCGCACAAAGGACACGATGACGCTGCCGTCGCCTGTCGTTTGCAGGTCGGCCAACTCGTAGCGGTAGTTGGGCTCGGCCAGCACAAAATCGAGTGCGGCGCCGTCGGCGGATTTCCATACGGGCTGGCCCTGGGGGTCGAGCTTGCGCAAGCGCACGCTGTTTTCGGCGTCCGTGCTCCAGCCGACGACCGCGTGGCCATCGGGCAGGACGGAGACATGCGGCGCATGGCCGGAGGGCGCGGTCAGCGTCTGCCATAGCGGCTTGCCGGCGGCATCTATCTTCATCGCGGCGATGGCGCGCGCGGCTGGATTGCTGCGGTCGTCCTGGAAGGTCAGCAATGCATTGCCCTGCGGGTCGGTTGCCAGGCCGTAGTCCTCGGTCCAGCCCAGGCCCAGGTTGGCGACCTGTATGCCCTGGTGCGGATACTGTTCGGCGCCCTCAGGCGTCAGTCGCTGCAGATAGACGTCGTATCCCGAAGGCCTAGGGCCGTGGGGAATCAGGCTGAACCAGCTGACCCACCAATGCCCGTCCGCGCTGGCCGAAAGTTGCGGCTGAACCTGTGCGGCCCCCGTGACATTGGCGACCGGGGTGTTTTTCTGCGGATCTGCAGTCCACTGGCCCCAGGCGCTGGCGCTCAGGCCCAGCGCCAAGGTCAGTGCGGCAAAGGGGAAATGGCGGGTCATGACACTCCTTTCAAGCCCCGTGGGGCGGTGCACCGGATGGTGTTGAAAAAAGATTTCAGCATGTGCGCGGGCCGCAGCGCCGGCTTTGCCCTTGCCGCCGCGGTCGATATCGCCGCTGCCCATCTTGCTCGCAGCAGGGGAGAGCGCGGCTGCCGGCTAGGTACTTACCCCTGTGGCGCATTGAGGTCAGGAAATTGTGGTGCAAAATAGTACGAACGTTCGTTTTATTTCTTTGCCATGCCTTCTTCTCTTACCCTGCCGGACACCTCTCCCAGCGCGCGCAGCGAAGCCCGCGGCATGCACAAGGGCCAGCAGACCAAGGCCCATATCCTGGATGCGGCGCTGCATCTGGCGTCGCAGGCCGGGCTTGAAGGCCTGTCGATAGGCGCGCTGGCCGCGGCCACCGGCATGAGCAAGTCGGGCGTCTTTGCCCACTTCGGCTCGCGCGAGGAGCTGCAGATTTCCGTGATCCGCGAATACCACCTGCGCTTCGAGCAGGAAGTGTTCTTCCCGGCAATGCAGGCGCCGCGCGGCCTGCCACGCCTGCGCGCACTGTTCGACCTGTGGATGAAGCGTACTTCAGTCGAGATCGACTCGGGCTGCATCTATATCAGCGGCGCGGTCGAGTTCGATGACCGCAGCGGCCCGGTGCGCGAGGCGCTTGCCGACTCCGTGCACACCTGGCACGCGGCCATGCGCCGCACCATCGTGCAATGCCGGGAGCATGGCGACTTACGCGCGGATGCGGATGAAGCCCAATTGCTTTTTGAAGTCCATGGGCTCATTCTGGCGTTGCATTACGAAGCCCGCTTCCTTCGCGCCCAGGGCGCGCTGCAGCGCGCGCACCAGGGTTTCGAGAACATTCTGGCGCGCTGCAGCTCCCGCTGAGGCGCGCCCCGTACCGCTCAAATCACCATCGATAAAAGGAGACGACACATGCCCAGCTACCAACCGCCTCTGCGTGACATGCAGTTCCTGTTGCACGAAGTGTTCGAGGTCACGCAGGAGTTCAAGGCCATGCCCCGGCATGCCGAGGTCGACGCCGAGACCGTCAATGCGGTGCTTGAAGAGGCGGGCAAGTTCGCCAGCGATGTGATCTTTCCGTTGAACATCAGCGGCGACGAGGAAGGCTGCACGCTCAACCGTGACACCCATGAAGTCACCACGCCCAAAGGCTTCAAGCAGGCCTATGCGCAGTACGTCGAAGGCGGCTGGGCGTCGCTGAGCTGCGATCCCGACTACGGCGGCCAGGGCCTGCCGTTTGTCGTCAACCAGTGCCTGTATGAGATGCTCAACAGCGCCAACCAGGCCTGGACCATGTACCCGGGTCTGTCGCATGGCGCCTACGAAGCCCTGCATGCGCATGGCACGGATGCGCAAAAGCAGCTGTACCTGCCCAAGCTGACCAGCGGCGAGTGGACCGGCTCGATGTGCCTGACGGAAGCCCACTGTGGCACCGACCTGGGCCTGCTGCGCACCAAGGCCGAACCCCTGCCCGACGGCAGCTACAAGCTCACGGGCAACAAGATCTTCATCAGCGCCGGCGAGCATGACTTCACGAGCAACATCGTGCACCTGGTGCTGGCGCGCCTGCCCGATGCGCCCGCGGGCTCCAAGGGTATCAGCCTGTTTGTCGTGCCCAAGTTCCTGGTCAATGCCGACGGCAGCCTGGGCGAGCGCAACCCCATCTTCTGCGGCGGCCTGGAGCACAAGATGGGCATCCATGGCAATGCCACGGCCCAGCTCAACCTCGACGGCGCCGTCGGTACGCTGGTCGGCCAGCCCAACAAGGGCCTGGCAGCGATGTTCGTGATGATGAATGCCGCGCGCCTGGGCGTGGGCAACCAGTCGCTGGGCCTGACCGAAGTCGCGTTCCAGAACGCGCTGGCCTATGCCAAGGACCGCCTGCAGATGCGCAGCCTGTCGGGCACCAAGGCCAAGGACAAGCCCGCCGATCCCATCATCGTCCACCCCGACGTGCGCCGCATGCTGCTCACGGCCAAGGCCTATGCCGAAGGCGGGCGCGCGCTTTCCACTTTCTGCTCGGTGCTGATCGACAAGGAACTGCACCACCCCGACGAGAAGGTGCGCAAGGACAGCGCCGAGCTCGTCGCGCTGCTCACGCCCATCGTCAAGGCATTCATCACCGACAACGGCTGGACCGCGACCACGCTGAGCCAACAGGTCTACGGCGGCCATGGCTTCATCAAGGAATGGGGCATGGAGCAGTTCGTGCGCGATGCGCGCATCAACATGATCTATGAAGGCACGAACGGCATCCAGGCGCTCGACCTGCTGGGCCGCAAGGTGCTGGGCAACCAGGGCGCGACGCTCAGGAAGTTCGGCAAGCTCGTGGGACGTCTGGTCGAGGAAGAGGGCGTCAACGAGAAGATGGCCGAATTCATCAACCCGATCGCGCTGCTGGGCGAGCAGATGACCAAGTTCACCACCGAGATCGGCTTCAAGGGCATGCAGAATCCCGACGAAGTCGGCGCGGCTTCGGTCGACTACCTGCGCGTTGCCGGCCATCTGGTGTTCGGCTACCTGTTTGCGCGCATGGCCCAGGTCGCGCTGCGCGAGATTGCCCAGGGCAATTCCGACCCGTTCTATCTGGCCAAACTGCAGACCGCGCGCTTCTACTTTGCCAAGCTGTTCCCCGAGACCGCGACGCTGATGCGCACCGCGCGTGCCGGCAGTCGGGTGCTGATGGACACCGACGCCGCGCTGGCCTGAGGTGAATCGACGGACTTTTGCCTTTTTCTTCCAGGAGGTGCCTATGTTCAAAGCCCTTGCCGCCATGGTCTGCATGGCAATCACCGCGCCCGCCTGGGCGCAGATGACGCCCGTGGGCCTGTGGAAATCGGTGGATGACAAGACCGGCGAGCCCAAGTCCGAGATCCGCATCACCGAGCAGGGCGGGGTGCTCAGCGGTCGCGTCGAGAAGCTGCTGCGCAAGGGCGCGGACCCGGCAGCGGTATGCACGGCCTGCAGCGACGAGCGCAAGGACCAGCCCATGGTCGGGCTGGAAATCATCCGCGGCGCGAAAAAGGCCGAAGGCAAGGAGGTCTGGGAAGACGGAAAGATCCTAGACCCCGAATCCGGCAAGTCGTACACCCTGCGCCTCACGCCCACCGACAGCGGCAGCAAGCTCGATGTGCGCGGCTCGATAGGCCCGTTCGGCCGCACGCAAACCTGGGTGCGCGTGCAGTAAGTCTTCAGCTTCAAGGCCCCGTCCGCGCCGCGGGCGGGCGCATTACATGGAACCCAAGATGTCACGATTTCCTGTGAAGAAAGTCGCCGTGCTCGGCGCCGGAGTGATGGGCGCGCAGATTGCCGCGCATCTGGTCAACGTCAAGGTGCCGGTCATTCTGTTCGACCTGCCCGCCAAGGAGGGCTCGAAGAACGGCATTGCCGAAAAGGCCATTGCCAATCTGAAGAAGCTCAAGCCTTCGCCGCTGGGCTTGGCCACCGACGCCGACCTGATTCAGCCGGCGAACTACGAAGAGCACATGAAGCTGCTCAAGGGCTGCGATCTGATCATCGAGGCCATTGCCGAGCGCATGGACTGGAAGACCGACCTGTATCACAAGATCGCGCCGTTTGTCGCCAAGCACGCCATCGTCGCCAGCAACACCTCGGGCCTGTCCATCACCCAGCTGGGCGAAGCCCTGCCCGAAGCCATGCGCGCGCGCTTTTGCGGCATCCACTTCTTCAATCCGCCGCGCTACATGCAGCTGGTGGAGCTGATTGCCACGCCGGGCACCGACGCCGGCGTGGTCGACCAGCTTGAAGCCTTCGTGACCAGCACGCTGGGCAAGGGCGTGGTGCGCGCCAAGGACACGCCCAACTTCATTGCCAACCGCATAGGCATTGCCGGCATGCTGGCAACCATGAAGGAAGTCGAGAACCACGGCCTGACCTATGACGTGGTCGACGACCTCACGGGCAAGAAACTCGGCCGCGCCTCGAGCGGCACCTTCCGCACGGCCGACGTCGTGGGGCTGGACACCATGGCCCATGTGGTGAAGACGCTGCAGGACAGCCTGACTGCCGACACCGACCCGTTCTACGACAGCTATGCCACGCCTCCCGTGCTCAAGAAGCTGCTAGAACTGGGCCAGCTGGGCCAGAAATCGGGCGCGGGCTTCTACAAGAAGGTCGGCCGCGACATCCTGCGCTTCGAACTGGAAAGCGAAGCCTATGTGCCCGGCGGGCAGAAGGCCGACGAGGTCTATGCGCGCATGCTGAAAAAACCCGCGGCCCAGCGCCTCAAGCTCTTGCGCAATGCCGAGGGCGCGGCCGGCCAGTTCCTGTGGGCCATTCTGCGCAACAGTTTCCACTACGCGGCCGTGCATCTGGAAAGCATTGCCGAAAGCGCGCGCGACGTCGACCAGGCCATGCGCTGGGGCTTTGGCATGCGCCAGGGACCTTTCGAGCTGTGGCAGGAAGCGGGCTGGCTTGAAGTCGCGAAGATGGTCCAGGAAGACATCGATGCCGGCAAGGCGCTGAGCCGCGCGCCGCTGCCGGCCTGGGTGTTCGAGGGGCCGGTGGCTCAAGCCGGCGGCGTGCAC
>JBBKVU010000444.1:0-2614 GCA_037968595.1 Comamonas sp. | reverse complement strand
TGGCGCAGCCGCCGCGCCTGCTGCTGAACATAGAAACGCCGCGCGCGCTGCGCCTGGCGCATGAGATTGCCTGCGCCCACCCGCTGGCCGTGGGCCTGCAAGTCGGCCTGGGCGATCTGTTCGAGCCCTATGGCATACATCGCCGTGAACCATCGGCCATTGCCCAGGTGCTGATGAGCGTGCGCCTGGCAGCGGCCGAAGCCGACATTGCGGCCTATGACGGCGCGTTCGCCAACATCCAGGACGCCGACGGCTTTCGCGCCGAAGCCGAACTCGCGGCCCGGCTGGGCTTCACGGGCAAGACCTGCATCCACCCCAGCCAGGTCGCCGTCGCCAACGCGGTGTTCCAGCCCAGCGAAGCAGACCTCGCGAGCGCGCTCAAGGTGGTCGGCGCCGCGGCCCGCGCCGATGCCGACGGCGTCGGCGCCTATGTGGTGGACGGAAAGATGATCGATCGCCCGTTCGTGCTGCGCGCCCAGGCCATCGTCGCCCAGGCACAGGCGCTGGGTCTGATAGCCAACGAGAACTGATGGCAGGGGCCGCAGAGCCCCGGATACCAATTACAACCAGGAGACAAAAATGCAGACCTTGAACCGCCACCCTTCGCTGCGCCGCAGCCTGCTGTGGACCGCCGCCGCGCTGGCCGTCACCGGCTTCGCGCCGCTGGCCCAGGCACAGCAATACCCCACCAAGCCGATCACCATGGTCGTGCCCTACCCGCCCGGTGGCTCCAACGATTCGTTTGCGCGCCAGATCGCCAAGGAACTCGGCGACGTGCTCAAGCAGTCGGTGATCGTCGAGAACCGCCCCGGCGCCAGCGGCAATACCGGCACCGGCCAGGTCGCCAAGGCCCAGCCCGACGGCTATACGCTGGTCGCGGTCTCGTCGAGCATGACGACCAACTCGGCCGTGCAGACCAAGATGCCTTTCGATCCGGTCAAGAGCTTTGCGCCGGTGGCGATGTTCGCGCGCGGCCCGTTTGTCGTCGCCGTCAACAATGACTTCGCGGCGCGCACGCCGGCCGAGCTGATCAGCGCCGTCAAGGCCAACCCCGGCAAGTTCAACTACGCGTCGTCGGGCACGGGCAGCGTCAACCATTTCGCCACCGAGCTGCTGCGCTCCATGGCACCGGGCTTCGACATCACCCATGTGCCCTACAAGGGCCAGGGTCCGGCCGTCACCGACGTGATAGGCAACCAGGTGCAGCTGATGATTTCCAGCGGCCCGTCCATCCTGCCCATGGTGCGCAACGGCAAGCTGCGCGCGATCGGCATCACCAGCCTGCAGCCCAGCCCGATCGCGCCCGAGCTGACACCCATGGCCACGGCCGTGCCGGGCTACGAATTCGATCTGTGGTGGGGCCTGCTGGCACCCGCGGGCACGCCCGCGCCTGTGGTCAATCAGCTCAACCAGGCCGTGAACCAGATTCTCGCCAGCCCGCAGATCAAGGCCAACTTCCTGCGCGAAGGCGCGCTGACCTCGTCGCTCACGCCCCAGCAGTTCGGCGATGTGATACGCACCGATGTCGAGCGCTGGAAAAAGCTCGCCAAGGACCGCAACATCGTGGCCGACTGAAGGGTCGCCACCTTCCCCAGGCAGCGCCGCGCTTGCGGCCTGCCGCCATGGGCACTGCCCATGGCCTTCCAGTGAGAGACAAGACACCATGCAGCATGACCTGACAGAACAGCGGCCCGGCCCGCGCGGCCCCTTGAGCGGCATCCGCGTGCTGGACCTGAGCGCCTATATCGCCGGCCCCTATGGCTGTTCACTGCTTGCCGACCAGGGCGCCGAAGTCATCAAGATCGAGCCGCCCACGGGCGACAACCTGCGCAAGTACCCTTCGACGCTGGAAGCCGAAAGCCGCGCCTTCGTCGGCGTGAACCGCAGCAAATGGGGCATGGTGCTGGACCTCAAGCAACCCGACGAACTCGCGACGCTGCTGCGCCTGGTGCGCGACGCCGACGTGCTGGTGCACAACTTCCGCCCCGGCGTGCCCGAACGCCTGGGCATTGCCTTCGAGCAGCTCGCGCAGATCAATCCGCGCCTGGTCTACTGCAGCGTCACGGGCTATGGCGCCAGCGGCCCGCTGCGCGCCAAGGCTGGCTACGACCAGGTGCTGCAGACCATGACCGGCATGTGTGCCATGCAGGCCAAGGAGAGCGGCCCGCCCGAGATCCTCTATGGCTCGGTGGTCGACTACTACGCTTCGGCGCTGGTTGCCGCGGGCGTCTCGTCGGCGCTGTACGAGCGCGCGCAAAGCGGCCTGGGCCAGCATGTGGGCGTCTCGCTGCTGCGCGCGGCGCTGACCATGCAGTCGGCGCGCCTGGTCTGGGCCGAGGGCGAGCCGCGCGAGATTGGCCGCGACATGCGCTCGGGCGGCATCACCGGCATCCACCCGACGCGCGCCGGCCACCTCTACATTTCGGCCAACACGCCGCATTTCTGGCAGGCGCTGTGCGAGAAGATTGGCCTGCCCGAGCTGGCCGCCAACCCGCGCTACGCCAGCGTGCGGCTGCGCGCCCAGCACGCCGATGAACTGGTGCCGCTGCTGCGCCAGGCGTTGGCGGCGCGCAGCGCGCTCGAATGGGAAGCGCTGTTTGGCGAAGCCGTGCCC
>JBBKVU010000443.1:0-7954 GCA_037968595.1 Comamonas sp. | reverse complement strand
CGATTGCAGTTCGTGCTGCTGGGCCAGCGCGCTGGCCCGGCGCGATGCCGCGCGGCGCAGATCATTGCGGCCGACCGCGCCCAGTTCGGCGCGGCGCTGCTCGACATGCGCCAGCTGCCCTATGGTCTCGGCCGATTCGCCCGCGACCTGGGCCTTGCGCTCGAAGCGGTGCAGCTCCAGCAGCGCGGTCAGGGCTTCGAGCAAGACGTTCTGCCGGGCGCTGTAAAGCACGCTGTCCTGCGCGGCTTCCATGCCCTGGGCCGAACGTATGCCCGCGCCTATCGCCCCGCCGTCTAGCAGGTTCATGCGCACTTCGGCGTTGATGGCGGTGTACGACTCGCGCCGCTGGCCCTGGCCTATGGATGCATTGCCCGACGAGGTACCGACCTTGAAGCTGGGCCAGCGCGCGTTCTTTGCCGAATTCAGGTCATGCCCGGCCGACTCCAGCGCGGCGCGCGCCTTGAGTACATCTGGGTGGGCATCAAGCATCTCGTACACCGCCTGCAGCAGCTGCTTTTGCGACTGATTGACCGCCAGCGAACCGGGCGTGAGCTGCTGCGCAAGCTGCAGCGGCGGGGCAGTCGACGGCGTGGTCGTGCCCTGGGCGGGCAGGCTGTGCGCGGCGACCAGCACCGAAGCTGCGAGGCTGTCGCCCGTGTTCTGTGCAGCCACGGGCGCGCACCAGGCCAGCATCCAGCCAAGCAGGGCGCAGGATCCGCGGGAGATGCGTGGGGTCGTCCTCATCATGGCTCCCGGAACGCTTCGCTCTGGATGTGCAGCACGGGGCGCAGCAGATACCAGATGAATGGCTCGTGGCCCACCAGCAGGTCGAGTTCGGCCTGCATGCCGGTGGTGATGCGGTTCTCGACGCGGCCTACCCAGGGCTGCTGCAAGCTGGCCTGGATGCGGAAATACGAAGGCGAATCCGGCCGGTTTGCGTCCCTGTCGGCATCGGCCGAGACCAGGCGCACTTCGCCCTGGACAAAGCCGTAGCGCAGATAGTCGTAGGCGGTGATCTTGGCCTTGGTCGCCTGGCCCACATGCACATAGCCGCGGTCCGATGGATTGAGGCGCGCCTCGACCACGACTTCGTCCTTGTCCGGCACGATTTCCAGGATCGGCTCGCCGGGCTTGACCACCCAGCCCGCGCCCGAGCTGCGCAGGCCCTTGACGATGCCGTCGGTGGGCGCGAGCACCACGGTGCGCGTGCGTTGATTCTGGGCGCGCGACAGGTCTTCCGAAAGACTCATCAGCTCGCGCTCGGTCTGCGCCAGCTCGTCGGACGCGCGCCGGCGAAAAGCGCCCTGGGTCTCCATCAGCTTGGCCTGGGCCTGCTCGACCTTGGCGCGATTGCTCACCAGGTTCTGCCGGGCGGCGGCCAGGTCGGCGCGCACCTGTTCGAGGGCGCGCTGCTTGTCGATGACTTCGAGCTGGCCGATGAGCTGTTCGGCCGCGAGCTGATTGGCGATCGCCGCTTCCTGTTCATACAGGCGCAGGCTGTTCTCCAGGCCAACGATGCGCGCCTGCACCTGGGCCACATCGCCGCGCGACTGGGCCAGCATGGCCTGGGACGAGGCCAGGCCGCCGCGGAATTCAAGTTCGCGCGCAGTGAATGCGCCGAGCTCGGAGCGCACGATGCGGGCGTCGACTTCGGCCGGAAACTGCTTTGCATCCAGCCGCAGGCCCTGGCTTTCCGCGGTCAGGCGGGTCTTGACGGCCTGGGCCGTGGCGCTGCGCGCGGTCAGCTGTTCGAGGTTGAGGCTGGTGCCGCCCAGATCGATCTCAAGAATAGGGTCGCCCTTGACTATGGCCTGGCCTTCCTTCACATGCACCAGGGTCACGATGCCGCCTTCGAGATGCTGCACGGACTGCACGCGGTCCGAGGGAATGACCTGGCCGCTGGCCACCACCACGTTTTCCACCGGATAGAACAGGCCGACCAGGACCAGCACGGCAATCGCTGCAATCAGCAGCCGCTGGCGGCTCAGCAGCGCCGGCTTGCGCTGCGCGAACGGGTTGACCGCGGCCGCATCGGCAGCGCCTGCGGCCTGTTGCGCGGCGCGCAGCACTTCGGGGAGTTCTTGTGGGGCGTTCATGGTCACACCGTCACTTGGGAGGTTTGCGCCGCCGGCGCACCGCTGGCTGCAGCCGCGGGCTCGCTGGCGCTGCTCGGGCGCGCCAGGCCAAACAGTTCCGGCAGCATCTTCTCGGGCGTGCCGTGGTCGACCTGGCCGTCACCGCGCACGTGGTAGACATGCTGGGCCAGCGAGGCCACGCGCAGCGAATGGGTCACGACAATGATCGTGTGCTTGACCGCGATCTGCCTGAGCGTCTGCAGCAGCTCGGTTTCGCTTTCGAAGTCGAGGTCGTTGCTGGGCTCGTCGAGAATCAGCACCGAGGGATTGCGCAGGAACAGCTGGGCCAGGCCGAGCTTGCGCAGCTCGCCCGCGGACAGGCCGGCGCCGCCTTCGCCCAGCTCGGTCTGATAGCCGTTGGGCAGCCGGCTGATGAAGTTGTGCGCGCCTGAAAGCCGGCAGGCAACAAAGATGCGGTGGCTGTCGGCCTCGGGGTTGACCATGCGCAGCGTGTCGATGATGGGACCGCTGAACCAGTAGGACTGCTGGGGCAGGCAGCCGACCCAGCGGCCCAGGTCGTTGCGCGAGAACTGGGCCATGTCGTACTCGTCGATGAACAGGCTGCCTTGCGTGGGCTGGTACAGGCCGGCCAGCAGTTTGGCCAGCGTGGACTTGCCAGCGCCATTGCGGCCCACGATGGCATGGATTCCTCCGGGGCCCATCTGCAGCGAGACCTGCTCGAGCGCAACGTGGCCCGAGGGGTAATGGAAGCTCACGTTGTCCAGCCGGAAGGCACCGCGCGGGCGCGGCGGCTCAATGGTCTGGGCCTCGGGTTCTAGGGGTTCGCGCAATACTTCCTGCAGCCGCGCCGCGGATTCATTGGCGCGAGCCAGCGAGCGCCAGTTGCTGGCGAGCTGGGCAATTGGCCCCAGTGCCTTGCCGGACAGCAGGTTGACGGCCATCAGGCTGCCTATGCTCATCCACTGGGCGTTGATGGCAATCGCTCCCACGGTGATGACGGCAACCGAGAAGAACGTCAGTAGCACATTGCCGGTTTCGCGCGAATTCTCGATTTCCCCGTTCTTGCGAAAGCTCTCTCCCAGCCAGCGGTCGTAGCCTGACTGCCAGGACTGCTTCGCGGCATCGTCGTAGCCCAGCACCTTGAGCGTGGAGCGCGCGTTGCAGATTTCGGCCGTGCCCCGATCGAGCAGACGTGCCTGCTCGATTTCCTCGACGCGGGAATTGCGCACCTCGTCCGCCCACCACCAGGCAAGCACGCCCAGTATGAGCATGGCCACGAGGATCACCGGCAGCACGGGCCAGGCGATGATGCCTATCACCACCAGGGCAATCAGGGCCATGGGCAGATCAAGCACCGAAGCAGCAAGGCCTCCCGACACGCAGGAGCGCATGGTGCCTATATCGCGAAACAGCTGCAGCCACTGGCTGGCCGAACGCCGCTCCAGCGTCAGCAGCGGATGCCGCAGCATGCAGTTCATCAGCGACTGGGAAACTTCGCGGTCTATGGTCGCTCCGGCTTCGCGCAATGCCAGCGCACGCCGGCGGCGCAGCCACAGCTCCAGGCACAGGAAGCACAGAACCCCGGCAACCATGGCGGTGAGCGTCGCAATGCCGCCGCGCGAGATAACCCGGTTATAGACCTGCAAGATGAAAATCGAGGGCAACAAACCAAGCAGACTGATAGGCAAGGACAACCATGCCGCCCGACGCAGATGCCGGGACGCTCTGTCAAATGAATCCCTTATGGCCGAGCTATACCCTGAGGTCTTGCCTGACTGCTCGTCCTTGTCGACGGCAGTCAGCAGCTGGCGGGGTAGCAGGTATTGAAGCATGGAGGCTGGCGGTCTCTATGGGTTAATGGCGCTGGCCTTTTTCTGTCTTGGCGTGCATGGGCTTGTTAAGCCATTTGTCTATGTTTTTTTGGTGCTGATAGCTTTCTTTGTCTATTGAAGTCTGATGGACTGGTTACAGCGATGACGCTTTGATGTTAATCATGTTTTCATCAGTTTAAATCAGTAATCAGTTGTTTTTTCAACCTGCTTTTCAAATGGTTTCTTTTTCCGGGGATAAAGGATTAAAAGGAATAGTTTTTTTAAATCGATGAGTTTTTCATTTAAATATAAGCAATCTAACTTGGGTATTTGTCCTGCACGCAATGCACTTCGCTTTGCATAGCGCTCTGGGTGTTAGGCGTCGGGAACGAGACAGAGCAGACACAAACCCCATGGAATCTGTGTTTTTTTGTGAATTATGGTTTCGTTACTGTGCGAAAAAATTCGTTTTTGATTGAAGGCTATATGGGGTCTGTGAGCACGTCGAACCGCGAATTAATCGCTTGCGCTCAGGGACGGTCTCGTGGGTGACCGGCATTGCGGCAATACAGGGCGGACAACGCAGTCAGGCGGAATCTACGAGTTTTCTGTGATTGACAGGGGTAGCCAATTGATTTTCTTTGCTCTCATTCGCTGTTCTGGCTAAAGGAAAACCCTTGGAATACCAACATACGGCGCGAATGTCCTGGCGTGATTTCTCCATATTGGTGCGGTTGCAGTCCTGCGTTCGAATTCATTTGTTGCCGAATATGGCCTTATGTCAGCGCTGCTGCCGTCAAGCGTGCAGGCTAAATGTGATCTTCTGCGTCCGCTGAGGGTGCCGGGTTGCGCTTGATGGCTGCCAGGTGCTGGGCAAGTCGTTCCATATGCTGGATCAGATTGTTGAACGCTCCATCGGTGTTCCGGCTCGAGATATAGCGCGTGAAAATCAACAGGCACATGGTCTGCTCGATGTAGGCGGCATCGTCGCGCATGCGCAAGCCGTCGATGTTTTTCTCAACGCAGGTAAAGGCGCGCTCTATCGCCTGGATGACGTCGTCTTGCGCCAGCTCGGTTTCCGTGATGTGGTGCTGGGTCAGCATCAGCGCGTAAGTCACGCACAGGCGATCGCAACCGAAACCCTGTGTGCCGTCGGCACCCTGCTGCTGGTGCTCGCACAAGGGCACCTGCGCCCGCGGCAAGGGCATTCCGGGTGGCGCAGGCGGCGGCAGCGCGTCCATGGCCTGGGCCGGCTGAGCTTCGATGTGCACGCCGTCCTCCCCGATGTGCAGGCCTTGAAGGCGCAGCAGCAGGTTCACCTCGGCGAGCTGCGGAAACATGGGCGCGGCAACGGACTGCTTCAAACGCGTGTCGAGATGGCCCTGGCTCGCGGGGGACAGCTCCAGCGACGGTATCAGCTCGGCGTGTTCCAGGTTGTCATCCGCCAACGCCCATGCCGAAGCAGGACCGAGCTGACACAACGGTGGGATATGGCTGCCTATCACCACGATCTCGCTGGGCCAGTCGATGCGTAGTTCCACCGCGCTGAGCTTGCGCGCCCAGGCCCATTGGCGCACCCGGGTCGTGCCCTCGCGCCAGGCTGCTTCCAGAGTGCTTCTGCGCACAAAAAAAACGCAGGCCTGGGCTCCTTGGGCGGATACCGTGAAAAACAGCACGCAGCAGGAATAGGGCTCAGGCAGCAGCGTGATCCGCTGCTTGAGGTGCTGCAAGCTTGCGCTCAACTGAAGAGAGAGCGTGACCCGGGTCTCCCCTGGTCGCATGGCGCTCTGCGTGGGCAGGGCTTGTCCGGCAGCGGTGGGGTGGCGTTTGGAGATCAAGGCTTTCCTAGCACGCAAGCGTTCAAGGTGGCTCGATCAACTCACCGATACTCGAATTCCACGCGGCGATTGCGTTGGTGTGCCGCATCGCTGCTGCCAGGGTCGGCAAGCTGTTCCTTGCCGTAGCTGACGGCTTCGACCCGGTTCTGTGCCACGCCCAGCAACTGCAGGGCCGAGCGCACGGCCTCGGCGCGTTTGTGCCCCAGCGCAAGGTTGTACTCGATGCCGCCGCGCGCGTCGGTGTGACCCTGGAGCACCAGCGACTGCTGCGGATTGCTGCGCAGCCAGCGCGCATGGCTTTCCAGAATCGGTCGATCCACGGGCCTGACGGTATACGAATCGAAGTCGAAATAGACGATGTGAGCGACGTTGTCCGGCCCCTTTTTTGCCTGCAGCGGCTGGGCGGTGACCGGTGCCACGCGCGAGTTCTCCACTGCGGGCGCTGGGGCGGGTTTGGCAAATGCGTAGGTGCCTTCCACCCGCTGCGAAGTGGTGCTGGCAGTGCTGCCGCAGGCGACCAATCCGCAGGCAAGCAGCAAGGAGGTGTAGAGCGGATAGTTCTTGAACATAGGAGTCCTTGCATGCCCCTGTCGCTGAGCCCCGCAGGGGCGGCGACAGGGGAGGGTGACGGGAGATGCGGATCAGGCCAGCAGGTTGTGCTGCAGCGACTGGGGCAGGATGGAGGCCAGACTGCCGCCGGCTTCCGACTGGCTGCTGATTGCCGTGGCAATCGACTGATCTGCCGATTCAGCGGTGGTGATAGCCTGCGAAGCGCTGTTACCGAACAGCCCGCCCAGCAAGCCGCCACCGCCCAGCAAGCCACCCACCGGGCCGTTCTGTCCCAGCAGACCGCCGACCAGACCCTGGCTGCCGGTCAGCCCGGACAGCAGACCGGTGTCGCCGATCACACCGGAAAGCAGACCACCTTCGCCGCCCAGCAGGCCGCCGACCAGACCCTCTTCACCGATCACGCCGGAGAGCAGGCCACCGTCGCCGCCCAGCAGGCCGCCAAGCAGACCGCTCTCTCCCAGCACGTTGGCCACAATGCCGCCCAGGCCCTCGGTCGCGCCGTTTTCGGAAATCCCTGCAATCAAGCCGTGAAGCACACCAAGCACCGGCTCGAGCCCTTCGCCCGGCACTTGCGTCAGTCCGTCCACCAGTTGTGTGAGCACGCCCAGTGGGCCGCCTTCGGTGTTTGTCAGATCTTCCAGCGCACCGGTGACTGTGGACAGCGTGCCTTCGGTAGGAGACAGCAGGGCGTCAAGCAGGTTGGACACCGGCTCTGCCACCGTGCCGCCGAGCAGGCCATCGACCACATCCTGCGCCGAGGTCACGATGCCGCTGCCTTCACCCGTTCCGCCGCCGCTGCCGCCCGACAGGCTGCCCAGCAGGTTGCCCACGCCAGCCAGCAGGCCGCCTTCGGCAAGCAATCCGCCCAGCGGGCCGCTTTCGCCCAGCAGGCCTTCAACGACACCGCCCAGAGGTCCTTCGCCGGCGCCGGCAAGTCCACCCACCAGTCCATTGAGCGTATCGACCAGAGGCGCCAGGCCCTCGCCGGGCACTGTCGTCAGTCCGGCAACCAGCTCGGTCAGCACGCCCAGCGGACCGCCCTCGGTGTTGGTCAGGCTTTCAAGCGCTCCCGTCACGGTGGCGAATGTGCCGTCCGTGGGGTGGGTCAAGGCATTGATCAGGTCGGCGACAGGTTCGGCCACCGTGCCGCCAAGCAGGTTGTCGACCACTTCCTGTGTCGAGGTCACCAGGCCGCTGCCCTGACCCGATCCACCGCCTGTGCCGCCCGACAGACTGCCCAGCAGCCCGCCGACTCCGGCCAGCAAGCCGCCTTCGGCAAGCAGGCCGCCCAGCGCCCCACCTTCGCCCAGAAGGCCTTCGACCACATCCTGTAGCGCACCTGCGCCGTCGCCAGCGCCCGCCAATCCGCCGATCAGGCCATTGAGCGTCTCGACCAGTGGTGCAAGGCCTTCACCCGGCAGCGTCGTCAGCCCGGCAACCAGCTCCGTGAGCACGCCCAGCGGGCCGCCGTCGGTGCTCGTGAGGCTTTCAAGGGCGTTGGTCACTGCGGACAGCGTACCGTCCGTGGGATTCGTCAACGCGTTGATCAGGTCCGCGACTGGCGCGGCCACGGTACCGCCCACCAGGCTGTCGACGAGGTTCTGCGTCGCGCTGACAAGGCCGCTGCCGCTGCCACCGG
>JBBKVU010000442.1:0-3718 GCA_037968595.1 Comamonas sp. | reverse complement strand
GCCATGGACAGCGCCGCAACGGCGCTGGAAAATGGCGCTGCCAGCGTGCACCTGCTGATACGGCGCAAGGAACTGCCCACGGTCAACAAGGGCAAGGGCGCGGGCAACCCCGGCGCCGCGCACGGTTTTGCTCGACTGAGCGATGACTGGAAGTGGAAAGTGCGCAACTACATCAACCGCCAGCAGGTACCTCCGCCACACGGCAGCACGCTGCGTGTGTCGCAGCATGAGAACGCGTTCTTCCACCTGGGCGCGGGCATAGAAAGCGCGCAGCTGCGCGCCGACGGCAAGCTGCGCATAGACACCACGCAAGGCCCGATAGCCGCCGACAGCGTGATCTTCTGCACGGGCTTTCGCCCCGACTGGCAGCTGCGCCCCGAATTCGCGCCCTTCGCCCCCCATGTGCGCCTGTGGCAGGACCGTTTCACGCCGCCCGCGGGCCAGGAAGACGCCGAGCTGAACCTCTCGCCCGACTTGGGCGACCTGTTCGAGTTCCAGGAAAAGACGCCTGGCAGCTGCCCGGGCCTGGAGCGCATCCACTGCTTCAGCTATCCCGCGGCGCTGTCGCTGGGCACGGTCTCGGGCGATATCCCGCAGATCAGCGATGGCGCGCGCCGCCTGTCCCAGGGCCTGGCCGGAGCACTGTACGCCGAGGACATCGCGCTGCACTATGCGGCCATGGAACGCTATGCCGAGCCCGAGCTCTATGGCGACGAATGGACGGCCTCGCCCCTGCCCCCCTATGACGAGGTGACAGCATGATAGGCTGGCTGCTGCGCCGCATAGGCCAGGCCATGCTGGTGGTGCTGGCAATGACGGTGATCGTCTTTGCCGGCCTGCACGCTATCGGCAACCCCATCGACATCCTGATAGGCGAAGACCTCAATCAGCAGGAACGCCTTGAGGCCATTGCCCATCTAGGCCTGGACCAGCCGCTGCTGCAGCAGTACTTCAGCTTTCTGAAGAACGCGCTGCAGGGCGACCTGGGCACCAGCTTTGTCTACAACGAACCGGCAATCGGCCTGATTCTCGACCGCCTGCCCGCGACGCTGGAGCTGGCCGTCGTGGCGTTGGTGATGGCCATCATCCTGGGCGTGCCGCTGGGCCTGTACGCCGGGATGAAGCCCGCAAGCCCGGTTTCCAAGCTGCTGATGAGCGGCTCCATCCTGGGCTTCTCGCTGCCCGCATTCTGGGTTGCCCTGATGCTGATCATGGTGTTCAGCGTGCAGCTGGGCTGGATGCCGTCTAGCGGCCGTGGCGACACGCGCAGCCTGTTCGGCATCGAATGGTCGTTTCTCACGCTCGACGGTCTGCACCATCTGATACTGCCCGCGTTCAATCTCGCGCTGTTCAAGATTTCGCTGGTGCTGCGCCTCACGCGCGCCGGCGTGCGCGAAGTGATGCCGCAGGATTTCGTCAAGTTCGCGCGCGCCAAGGGCCTGTCCGAATCCCGCGTGATGATCATGCATGTGCTGCGCAACACCATGATTCCGCTGGTGACCGTGCTGGGCCTGGAACTGGGCTCGACCATTGCCTATGCGGTCGTGACCGAGTCGATCTTTGCTTGGCCGGGTGCCGGCAAGCTGATACTGGACAGCATCAACTCCCTGGACCGCCCGGTGGTGGTGGCCTATCTGATGGTCGTTGTCGTGATTTTCGTGACCCTCAACCTGATTGTCGACCTGCTCTACAAGCTGCTTGACCCGCGCGTTCGCCTGGAGGCCGCCCAATGAGCCAAGCTCCCATCAATTCTTCCGTTGCCGCGCCCGCCACCGACGCCGGTCGCGTGCAGTCCATCTGGGCGCAGATCATCCATGACTTCCTGCGCTCCAAGCCAGCCATCATCGGCCTGGTCACGCTGCTGATCGTGGTGCTGATGGCCTTGTTCGCGCCGTTCATCACGCCGCAGAACCCCTACGACCTGATGCAGCTGGACGTGCTGGACGCGCGCCTGCCGCCGGGCTCGGCCAGCGCCGAGCATGGCTTCAGCTACTGGCTGGGCACCGACGGCCAGGGCCGCGACCTGTACTCGGCCATCGTCTACGGCCTGCGCATCAGCCTGCTGGTGGGCGTGGGCTCGGCGGCCATTGCAGCCGTGGTCGGCACGGTCGTCGGATTGATAGCGGCCTACGCCGGCGGCAAGGTCGATGCGCTGATCATGCGCGTGGTCGACCTGCTGCTGTCGTTTCCCACCATCTTGATGGCGCTGATGATCCTGGCCTACATGGGCAAAGGCATTGGCAACGTGATCCTGACCCTGGTGCTGGTCGAGTGGGCCTATTACGCGCGCACCGCGCGCGGCCAGGCGCTGGTGGAAACCCGGCGTGAATATGTGGACGCCGCGCGCGGCCAGGGCCTGCCCCGGTGGCGCATCCTGCTGGGCCACATCCTGCCCAACTGCCTGCCGCCGCTGCTGGTGATTGCCGCGCTGCAGGTGGCGCGCGCCATCACGCTGGAAGCCACGCTCTCGTTCCTCGGCCTGGGCGTGCCCATCACCGAGCCGTCGCTGGGACTGCTGATCTCCAACGGCTACCAGTACCTGCTGTCCAACGAATACTGGATCAGCTTCTTTCCCGGTGTCGCCCTGCTGCTGACGATTGTCGCGATCAACCTGGTCGGCGACCAACTGCGCGATGTGCTCAACCCGCGCCTGCAGAAATAAAAATCGCACCATGCCCCACGATTCAGATATCTCTTTGCGGCCGCCAGCGGCGGCTCCCGTGCTCGAGGTCAAGGACCTGCACACCCAGTTCGACACGCGCGCCGGCGTGCTGCCCGTGGTGAATGGCGTAGGCTTTCGCCTGGAGCGCGGCAAGGTACTGGGCCTGGTCGGCGAGTCCGGCTCGGGCAAGTCGGTGACCGGCTTTTCCATCATGGGCCTGCTGGACGCGCCCGGGCGCATCACCGCCGGCCAGGTGCTGTTCCAGGGCCAGGACCTGGCGCGCCTGGACAGCCGCGCGCTGCGCAGCCTGCGCGGCAACCGCATTGCCATGATCTTCCAGGACCCCATGGCCACGCTCAACCCAGTGCTGCGCATCGACGTGCAGATGCTGGAGACCATTCGCGCCCACCGCAAGATGGGCAAGGCGCAGGCGCTGGAGCACTGCCGCAAGACGCTGGCGCGCATGGGCATTCCCAGCCCCGAGGAACGGCTCAAGGCCTTTCCCCATCAGCTTTCGGGCGGCATGCGCCAGCGCGTGGCGATTGCCATCGCACTGCTCAACGACCCCGAACTGATCATTGCCGACGAGCCGACCACGGCGCTCGACGTGACCATCCAGGCGCAGATCCTCTCGGAAATGCAGCAACTGGTACGCGAGACCGGCACATCGATGATCTGGATCAGCCACGACCTCTCGGTGGTCGCCGGCCTGGCCGACGACATTGCCGTCATGTACGCCGGGCGCATCGTCGAGCATGGCAGCGTCGATGCCGTGCTCGACAATCCCCAGCACCCCTACACCCAGGGCCTGATCGGCAGCCTGCCCAGCGCCAACCAGCGCAAGAGCCGCCTGCAGCAGATCTCGGGCATGGCGCCCAATCTGCTCGACCTGCCGCCCGGCTGCGCCGGGAAAGAAGCAGCGCACGGTATGTGCGGTGGCGGTCGCGGCAATGGTCTGCAGTTCGGGCGGCTGCTGGCAGCGCGCCTGGGCACGCGGGCAGCGCGGCGCAAAGGCGCAGCCGGGCGGCAGGTCGAGCAGATTGGGCGCCATGCCCG
>JBBKVU010000441.1:0-2925 GCA_037968595.1 Comamonas sp. | reverse complement strand
CATCAACCCGAGGATCTGCATCAGCGCCAGATGCCCTGACGACGGCGGCGGAAAGCCGCAGACGCGATAGATCTCCAGCCAGTCGGTGCACAGGGGTTCGCGCCGCTGGGGCGCATAGCGCGCCAGATCGTCACTGCTCAGCCGCCCCGGCACGGCGTGGCCGCGCACACGCGCCACCAGGTCGGCGGCGATGGGCCCGCGGTGCAATGCATCGCTGCCCTGCGTGGCGATGGCACGCAGCACCGCCGCCAGCGCCGGGTTGCGCAGCACATGGCCCACCGGGTGCGGGTGGCCGTCAGCGCCGTAGAAGTAGGCGCGTGCCAGTGCGTCCCGGCGCAACAGTGCATCGCTGGCGAGTTGGCTGTGCAGGCGCGGGCCCAGCGCAAAGCCACGCTCGGCCAGCGTGATCGCCGCTTCGAACAGCCGCGCCCAGGGCAGGCGACCGTGATCGCGGTGCGCGGCCTCCAGCATCTTCACGGCGCCCGGCGTGGCCACCGCGCGACCGCCAAAAACCGCTTGCGCAAAGGGCACCGGCTGGCCATCGGCGCCGATGAACAGGTTTTTGTCGACGGCCGCGGGCGCGGTCTCGCGGCCGTCCCAGGCCTGCACGCGTTGACCGTCCCAATGCATCAGAAAGGCGCCGCCCCCGATGCCGCTGGACTGCGGCTCGACCAGCGCCAGCACCATCTGCACGGCAATCGCCGCGTCGATGGCCGTGCCGCCGGCGCGCAGCATGTCGTAGCCGGCCTGCGTGGCCAGCGGGTGGCCCGAGGCCACGGCGAAGTCCTGCGTTGCCCAGCCGGGTTTCTCGCTCCAGCCCGAGCCGCCCTCGGGTGCGCTGGCGCCCGCTTCTGGCTCGGCGGGCAGGTGGCCGCAGGCCGACAGCAGCGCGGCAATGGCCAGGCTGGTTGCCAATGCCGCGCGCTGCCAGGGAATCGATCGGAGGAACGTGGGCGCGTGCGGCAGCATGGATTCACCTCATGGCAGTAGTTTGATGAACAGCTGAATCATCGCAGCATTCACGATGTCGATGAAAAACGCCCCTACCATGGGCACGATCAGGAAAGACTTGTGCGAGGGACCGTACTGGTTGGTGATGGCCTGCATGTTGGCGATCGCCGTGGGCGTGGCGCCCATGCCGAAGCCGCAGTGGCCCGCGGCCAGCACGGCGGCGTCGTAGTCCTTGCCCATCAGGCGGAAGGTCACGAAGCAGGCAAACAAGGCCATGGCCAGGGTCTGGGCCAGCAGGATGACCATCAGCGGCGCGGCCAGGCCGCTGAGTTCCCAGAGCTTGAGCGACAGCAGCGCAATGGCCAGGTAGACCGACAGCCCGACATTGCCGAACAGATCGATGGCGCGGTCGAAGACCTGGAAGTTGAACAGGTAGTTCAGCGTGTTGCGCAGCACCACGCCGCCGCCCAGCGCCCAGACGAAAGTCGGCAGCTGGAAGAAAGTGCCTTGGGAAAAGGCGGTCATGAACTCGGCGAAGCCCAGGCAGGCGGCAAACAGCGCCAGCGTTTCAATGGCCGCCTCGGTGGTGATCAGCCGGACTTTCTGCGGATTCTCGAAGTTGGCGTCATTGGACAGGGAAGCCGTCGCGTCGTTGACGGCCGAGGCCGCGGGATTGGTCAGACGGTAGCGTGTGATCAGGCCCTTGGCCAGCGGGCCGCCTATCAGCCCGCCGATGACCAGGCCGAAGGTCGCACAGGCAATGCCCAGCGTCACCGCGCCTTGCACGCCATGTTCGTTCTCGAGCACCACGCCCCAGGCACCGGCCGTGCCATGGCCGCCGACCAGCGTGATCGATCCGGCGATCAGGCCGATCAGAGGATCCAGTCCCATGGCCGTCGCCAGGCCTATGCCGACGGCGTTCTGCACCACGATGAAGATGGCGATGATGACCAGGAAGAACACCAGGCCGGCCCCGCCTTCGCGCAGCTTGGCGAAGTTGGCGCTCAGACCGATCGACGCGAAGAACAGCAGCATGAAACCGGTCTGCAGCTCGCTGCTGAACACGAAGGAGTAGCCGGTGAATTGGTGGATGGTGAAGATCACCGCCGCCGCCAGCAGCCCTCCGGCCACGGGTTCGGGAATATTGAAGTCGCGCAGGAAACGGATCTTGTGGACCAGGTATTTGCCAACCAGCAGCACCAGGGCGGCGCAGATAAGGGTGTAGTAGGTGCTGAAGCTCAGTTGCATGCGGGATCGGGAGGGGGAAGCAAGGTGAATGCACGCCCGACCGCGGCGTCAGGCGGGTGGCCTGGCGCGCGGTGCGCGGCTGAGAGCTGGCGCGGGGGTACCGGCCAGGAAAAGGCGCGCAGTGTAGCACTCACTTTGTTGCACCCCAGGAGCCAAAGCCCACAGCGGCGGCGGCTGCTTTGCAGCGGTTTCAGCTCAGCGCGTCAGCACCAGTTTGCCCATGACGGCGCGCGAACCCATGCGCGCGTAGGCTGCATGCAGTTCGGCCAGCGGCATGGTGGTGTCGATCACGGGCTTGATCTTGCCTTCGCGGTACCAGTCCAGCAGCTCGGCCATCATGGCGGCATTGGCCTTGGGTTCGCGCCGCTGGAACTCGCCCCAGAACACGCCGACCAGCGATGCGCCCTTGAGCAGCGCCAGGTTCCAGGGCAGGGCCGGGATGGGGCCGGCCGCGAAGCCGACCACGAGATAGCGCCCGCGCCAGGCAATCGAGCGGAACGCGGGTTCGGCCAGATCGCCGCCTACCGGATCGTAGATCACGTCGGGGCCCTTGCCGCCGGTGGCGGCCTTGAGCGCTTCGCGCAGGTCGTTGCTGCTGTAGTTGATGGTCGCGTCGGCGCCCAGCGTGGTGCACAGCGCGCATTTTTCATCGCTCGAGGCGGCCGCGATGACGCGCGCGCCCGCGGCCTTGGCGATCTGTATCGCGGCCGTGCCCACGCCGCCGGC
>JBBKVU010000440.1:0-3514 GCA_037968595.1 Comamonas sp. | reverse complement strand
GCACCGACAGCGCCGCGCCGACGATGGACGCAACCACGAACAAGGTCGTGTTCCACGCATACCAGTCGAGGCCGCCTATGTCCTGCACCACCGACGGCAGCACCGTGGTGACGATGTGCACATTGATGGCATGCAGCGCGACCCCGCCCGTGAGGGCCAGCGCCAGCAGCCCGTTGCGGCCGCGGAAAAGACTGGCCCAGGATGCGGTGGCGGAGGAATCGGGGGAGGTATCAGACATAGGGAGCGCTCTCGACAGGGAATCCGGCATGGATTAATATCCAAGCAACTGTTTGGATATTAAGGCGGCGCCATGAATAACGCAAGACAAAACTTTGAAAATTCTGCCCATGCGTCCACGGCCGACCGTATCCTGTTCTTTCTCAAGTCGCAAGGCTCGGCATCGACGACGCGGCTGGCACAGCTGCTGGAAACCAGCGCCGAAGCCGCGCGCCAGCAGGTGCAGAAGCTGGTCGCTGCCGGCTGGATAGAAGGCCGCCAGGAAGCCGCGTCGGGCGTCGGCCGGCCGCGCCAGAACTGGGTGCTGACCGAGGCCGGCAACCGCCGCTTTCCCGACGCGCACGCGCAGCTCACCGCCCAGCTGCTGGGCTCGGTGCGGCAGATCTTCGGCGACGAAGGGCTGGACCGGCTGATCAGCCAGCGCGAAGCCGAGGCGCGCGCGATCTACCAGCAGACCTGCACCGGCAAGACCGTGCCCCAGCGGCTGGAGCAGCTCGCGGCCATACGCAGCGCCGAAGGCTACATGGCGCGCGTGGAGTCCGACGGCAAGCAGTGGATGCTGATCGAGGACCATTGCCCGATCTGCGTCGCAGCGCGCACCTGCCAGGGCTTTTGCCGCTCCGAGCTGCAGCTGTTCCAGGACATCGTCGGCCCCGAGGCCCAGGTCACGCGCGAGCAGCATCTGCTGTCGGGCGCGACGCGCTGCGCCTACCGTATCGTGCCCGCCAGCAGCTGACCCGCGTTATCCCTGCAGACCGTGCCCAAGCTTGTGCATAACTGCCGGAACAACTGCCGAAAACGGCGCCAGCACTGGCTTTGCGGCGACTGCCCAAAAAAGAGGCAGATGCCGGGGAATCAGCGTCTGGCCTGCCAGCGCGCGCCCACCAGCACCACCACCAGCGCCATCACGATGCACGCGCCGCCGGCCCATTGCCACAGCGTGATGCGCTCGCCCAGCATGCCCATTCCCGCCGCCAGGCCGATCACCGGCACGCCCAGGCTGAAAGGCGCGACCCGGCTTGCGGGGTGGCGCTTGAGCAGGCCGGTCCACAGCGCATAGGCCATGATGGTCGCGCACCAGCCCAGGTAGGCCACGGCCAGCCAGCTCGACAGCGGTGCATCCAGCCACTGCCAGCGCAGCGCCGGGGCATCGAACACCAGGCTCAGCAGCATGAAGGGCACGATGGGCACCACGGCGCTCCAGACCACGAAGCCCAGCGCATCGTAGCTGCCGGCCACCTGCTGGGTGCGCCGGGCAACGATGTTCGATGCGGCCCACATTGCCGCCGACACCAGGTTCAACACAAAGCCCAGCAAGGTCGTGCCCGCGGCCACGGCGCCGCCCAGGTAGTTCATTGCAAAGCAGCCCAGGCCCACGGCCGCCCAGACCAGTCCCCATTTGAGCGGGCGCGACAGCTGCTCGCCCAGCAGCAGCACGCCCAGCAAGGCCGTGAAGAACAGCTGGGTCTGCATCAGCACCGATGCCAGCGCCGCCGTCATGCCCACCTGCAGCGCGATGAACAGCACGCCGAACTGACCCACGCCCTGGCACAGGCCGTAGGCAATGACCCAGCGCCAGGGCACGGCCGGGCGGCGCACGATGAACACCAGCGGCAGCACGGCAAACACATAGCGCCACACGCCCAGCTGGAACGGCGTGAAATCGACCAGCGCCCATTTCATGGCGACAAAGTTCAGCCCCCAGATCACCACCACCGACAGCGCCGCCAGCAGGTCGCGGCCGGAAAAAGGGGTGTTCGCGGCGCTCATGGCGTCTGCTGCAGCGCCAGCCACAGACGGTGAAAAGGGACGGCGACGGGCCGGTAAACCCGACCAATGGATTTGCACATTACGAATTATTGTTAGGAAACCCTGAAAACTACAGGGATACTGATGAAGAATGGAATCACTGGCATCTTCGGATGCCATTTTCATTCCTGTGAAAAATCCCGCGCAGCGCCTTGCGCCGCTGCCCAGAAAGGTTCCGAAATGCCCCGTATTCCCTTGCAGACCGTGGAATCCGCTCCCCAGGAAAGCCAGGCTTTTGCCGCCAAGGCCCTGGCCAACAACGGCTTCCTGCCCAATCTGATCGGCGTGCTGGCCAATGCGCCCGTGGCCCTGGAAACCTACCTCACGGTCTCGGCCATCAACGCTCGCGCTTCGCTGACCCTGGCCGAACGCGAAGTGGTGCAGCTCACGGCTGCCGCCGTGCATGGTTGCGACTTCTGCCTTTCGGGCCATACAGCGATTGTCGCCAAGAAAGCCCAGCTCGATGCGGTCACGGCGCTGAATCTGCAACGCGGCCAGCCCACGGGCGATGCCCGGCTCGATGCGGTGCAGACTTTCACCAAGGAAGTGATTGCCACGCGCGGTGCGACTTCGGATGCCGCACTGGCCGCGTTCCGCTCCGCGGGCTACAACGACCAGCAGGCGCTTGAAGTGGTGCTGGGCGTGAGCCTGGCCACGCTTTGCAACTTCGCCAACAACCTGGCCAAGCCCGACATCAACCCTGAACTGCTGCCGTTCTCGCCCGGCGTGTTCCAGGCATGAGCCGCGCCCTGCTCACGCCCGGTCTGCAAAGCTGGCTGCAGACCCATGCCCAAAGCCTGAATGCGGATGCCGACGCCGCGCAGCAGGTGCTGCCGCAGCTGGTGCATGCCGGCATGCACCGCATTGCCGTGCCCCAGGCCCTGGGCGGCGACGGCGGCGCGGCGATTGACGCCGTCGATGCCATCGCCCAGGTCGCCGAGCATTCGGTGACCGCGGCCTTCGTGCTCTGGAGCCACCGCACCTTCATTGACTACCTGTGCGTCACGGACAACATGGCGGCGCGCGAGCTGTGGCTGGCCGACATGCTGCAGGGACGGCTGGCGGGCGCCTCGGGGCTGTCGAACGCCATGAAGTTCCTGTCCCAGCTCGAACCGCTGCAGGTGCAGGCCGAGCCCGACGGCAACGACGGCCTGGGCGTCAGCGGCAAGCTGCCCTGGGTCACCAATCTGCGCGCGCCGTTTGTCGTTGCCGCAGCCGTTCAGACGCCGCTGCAGCCCGCGCCCATGGTGCTGGCCATAGACAGCCGGCTCGCGGGCGTGGTGCGCAGCCCTGATCTCGACCTGCTGGCACTGCGCGGCAGCAATACCGCGGCCATCGCACTGGATGCGGTGCATGTCGGCCAGGAGGCGGTGCTGGCGCGCGACGGCCTGTCTTTCCTCAAGCGTGCGCGGCCGATGTTCCTGAGCCTGCAATGCGGCATGTCGCTGGGCCTGGCGCGCGCCAGCCT
>JBBKVU010000439.1:0-6139 GCA_037968595.1 Comamonas sp. | reverse complement strand
GGCTTGCGCGCTGCCGGCCAGGCGGCTGCAATGGAGTGGCGGGCGCGCGAGTTGGCGCTAGCCGCCGAGCATGACCAGGCCTTGCAGTCGTTCATGCAGCAGGCCAGCCAGTTGGTCGGCGCGTCGCAGGGCAGCGCCCATGAAGTTGCCGGCGCGATCCGCGACCTGTACGGCATCGAGATGACATTCGAGCGCTGGCATGCCGACATGACGGTGCTGCTGGCGCACAACCGCGGCATGCATGCCAAGAACGAGGAGTTCTCGCTGATCGTACGGCAGATGGTGATGGTGGCGCTCAATGCCTCGATAGAGTCGGCGCGCGCGGGCGCCAGCGGGCGCGGTTTTGGCATTGTCGCCAACGAGATGCGCTCGCTGTCGGCGCGCGCCGAGGCGCTGTCCATGGACTACCGGCGCACGCTTTACGAGAACGATCTGATCACCACCACCACCTTCCAGGACATGCAGGCCGGCGGCCGCATGATACTGGGCGCGGTGCGCGGCCTGGAGCTGACCCACCGCAAGGGCACCGAGGCCACGGCGCTGTCGTTGGAGAGCGCATGATCTCGGCCAGCGCCGGCGAGAGCCTGGACCGCATGTTCGTGCACAGTCTCCAGAACACCTTTTCCACGCCAGAGGGCGAGCGCGCCGCAGTCGCCCAGGTCGCGCATTCCCTGCCCGATGCGGGCGCGCAGATGGTGGTGCTGATGATTGCCGCCCACACTTTCCGGCTGGTCATGGCCCTGCATTTTCCCCAGGCCGGTGATGCGCTGCGCGTTCTCGTGCCCGGCAGCCATGCGGCCGACGCCAGCCAGGCCTTGCGCGACCAGATGTCGGAGCGCGGCAACATGTGCTGCGGCATGGTCAACCGCGAGATCGGGCGCTTCTTTGCGCACACCGGCATGTCTACACCCCACATCATCGACAGCCGCAGCGGCCCTTTCATGACGGCCTTGCCGCATGCCTATGCCAGCCATTGGCGCGTCACGGTCGATGCCCGGCTGCATATCGACGCCAGCCTGTGCATGCACAACCGCACGCCCATGGACTTCGAATGGCATGCGGATGCGCAGCCGGAAGTCACGGGCGAACTCGAATTCTTCTGAACAAGGTAACTCTCATGGCACAGATTCTCGTGGTCGATGATTCCAGCACCGTGCGCAACGAAGTCGGCGGCTTTCTCCAGCGCAGCGGCCTGACCGTGGCCTATGCCGTGGATGGCAAGGACGGGCTGAGCAAGCTGGCCGCCGATCCGGCGGTGAAGCTCGTCGTGTGTGACGTCAACATGCCCAACATGGACGGCCTGACAATGGCCGAGAAAGTACGCAGCGAGCTGCGCAACAGCGCCGTCAACATCGTGATGCTGACCACGGAAAATGCGCCCGCGATGAAGGAGCGCGGCAAGGCCGCGGGAATCAAGGGCTGGATCGTCAAGCCGTTCAACGGCCCGGCGGTGCTGGCGACCTTCAGGAAGCTTGCCGGCGCCGCCTGAGCCGCGCTTCAGTCGGCAAGCACTTCCAGCACGATGAACTGATTGGCCTGGGTCTGGGCGATGAAGTTGTTGTCGGCGGCCAGCACCAGCGTGCGGTTGCCGTTGGCCAGTGTCCTGCCCCAGGTGATGGACTCGATGTTGTCGAGCTTGACGCCCTGGTAGGTGATGGGCATTTCCAGCAGCAGCTTGCGGCCCATGGCCGTGTAGCTGGCGCCGCTCAGCGAAGGCACGGAAAGCACGTTGGTGGTGCTGGACGTGATCTCGGTCTCGACCAGCCGGATGGTGTTGCCTATGCCGGCGGCAAATGCCCGCTCCACGGCAATGAAGCGGTTCTTGCCTGTGGCCAGCATTTCCGACAGGCCGTTGTCCGGGCCAAACGCCGCGCCGGGCGGTGCATCGACGGGAATGGGCGGCAGGCGATAGGCATATTGCGCCTTGGCATTGCCCGAGGCCGGGTCCATTGCCGTGACGCGCACCACGCTGCCGGCGGCGACGGTGGTCAGCGGGCCGTCCTGGACCAGAGCGTCTTCATTGGCGATGTAGACCGTGCCGTCGTCGGCCACCGTGAGCGCCTCGAAGACCTTGTTGTTGCGCGCGCCGGTGGTTGCGTTGTCGCGGTACTGGTACATCGCGGGCACGGAGAACTCGCGCACGAACTTGCCTTCGGTGGTCATCTCGCGCAGGAAAGGCTGGTACAGCTGCGCTGCGTCGCTGCTCCAGTTGCCCTCCGATGTCCAGTACAGATTGCCATTGGGCGCCCGGCGTATCGATTCGGGGTCGACGGTCCTGGCCGAGGCCGAGAACTTCGAGCCATCGGGCCGCAGCATGTGCGACTGGCGCTTGATCCCCACTTCGACGGGCTTACCGCTTTCGTAATCGAGACTCAGGTTGTAGAAGCGCGGCGTGCCGCGCTCGCCGCCGCGGTCATCCGAAATCGCCCAGTAGCTGCCATCGGCCGCCTGCTCCAGGCCGGAGATTCCGCCGAACTCCACGCCTTCGTACAGCGTGCCCGTAGGCAGCGATGCTGAACCGAGCAGGCGCAGGGCGCGGATCTGCGGTTCACGGTCGTCGCCGCCGCAGGCGCTGACGGCGACAGCGGCAATCACGGCGGCCAGCGTGTGGCGGGTGTTCAGGTGTTTCACGTACGGGCTCCAGTTCTACAAGAAGCCTCGAAGTGTCTGCGGCGCCCGCGTCAGGCTGATGACACAGCAGGCGCTGCAGAGGATTCAGCAGGCGCCGGCAGCGCAGCTTGCCTGCGCCGCCCGGCGCTGCGTGGCGCGCAGCGTGCGCAGCACCAGCAACAGCGCGAGGATGGAAAAGCCCGCGCCAGCCACCGCCACGGCGGTGTATCCGCCGCCCAGGCTGAGCACCGCTGCGCCGGCCGCTGCGCCTATGGCGTTGCCCAGGTTGAAGGCGCCGATGTTGACCGAAGAAGCCAGGCCCGGTGCTTCCACGGCCGCGCGCATCACGCGCATCTGTACCGGCGGCACCAGCGCGAAGGCGCCTATGGCCCAGACAAACACGCAGGCCGCCGCGCCGAGGTGGGTCGTCGCAAGCCAGGGAAACGCCAGCATGCTCAGCGTGACCAGGGCCAGGAAGCCGATGATGGTCGTCTCTATCGAGCGGTCGGCGAGCTTTCCACCAATCGCATTGCCCAGGGTGAAGCCCACGCCGGTGAGCGCCAGCATGCCCGTGATGAATGCCGGCGACGCGCCGGTGAAGGTCTTGAGCGCGGGATTGATATAGGTGTAGAGCGTGAACATCGCCGCCGAGCCCAGCACCGTCGTCAGCAGGCCCTGCAGCACGGCCGGGCGTGTCAGCACCTGCCATTCGGCGCGCAGGTTCATGCGCTGTCCGCCGCCGCCACGGGGCAGGGCGAACAGCAGCGTGACCATGGCCAGCAGGCCCAGCACGCCTATGCCGGCAAACGACTGCCGCCAACCGAAGGCGTCGCTGATCCAGGTGGCCGCGGGAACGCCGCCGATGTTGGCGACGGTCAGGCCGGTGAACATGAATGCCACCGCGCTGGCCTGCTTCTCGCGCGGCACGAGACTGGCGGCAACCACCGAGCCTATGCCGAAGAACGCGCCGTGGTTCAGGCTGGTGATCACGCGCGCGAGCATCAGGCTGGCGTAGCCCGGGGCCAGTGCGGAAAGGATGTTGCCTATGGTGAAGATCGCCATCAAGAGTATCAGCGCCTTGCGCGGCGACCATCTGGCCAGCAGCAGCGTCATGATGGGCGCGCCTATCATCACGCCCAGTGCATAGGCCGAGACCAGCAGGCCGGCCGAGGGCACTGAAACCTGCAGACCCTCGGCCATGGTGGGCAGCATGCCCATGGGGCCGAACTCGGTTGTGCCTATGCCGAAGGCGCCTACGGCCAGCGCCAGCAGGGGCAGCATGGCGCTGCGGCGGTCCCCCGGCGGCGCCGAGGGGGAGGAAGAGGGTGATGCGTGCATGGAATGTAGCCCGGCAGGGTGCCTAGGGTTTTTACTGTATTGCGCATTGTGAACGCGTCATCTTTCCCGAAAAAGTGTTTAATCGCCAAAACACTTTTGAGATTTTTGGGAATATGCGCTTTACCTTGGACGAGCTGACGGTGTTTCTCGCTGTCGTGGACACCGGCTCGCTGACCTCCGCGGCCGAACATCTGGGCCAGCCGATCTCGACCACCAGCCGGCTGCTGGCACGGCTGGAAGAAAAGGTCGAGACGACGCTGCTGCGGCGCACCACGCGGCGTCTGGACGTGACCGATGAAGGCCATGGCTTTGCGCGCGACGCGCGCGCCATCCTCGAAGCCGTGCGCGTTGCCGAGGACGGCCTGATGGAGCGGCGCGAGCGCCTGGCGGGCCCGCTGCGCATCGATGCCGCAACGCCCTACATGCTGCATGTGCTGGTGCCGCTGATGCCAGGCTACCGTGAGCGCCATCCCGATGTGGAGCTGGTTCTGACCAGCAACGAGGGCTTCATCGACCTGCTCGAGCGCCGTGCGGACCTGGCGATACGCATAGGCGCGCTCAAGGACTCGACACTGCACAGCCGCCTGCTAGGGCAATCGCGGCTGCGCCTGCTCGCCAGCCCTTCCTACCTCAGCAGGCATGGCTGCCCGCATTCTCCGCGCGACCTGGCGCAGCATGAAAGACTGGGCTTCGCGCAGAACGACATCCTCAATCTATGGCCGGTGCGGCAGGCGGATGGCAAGCAGATGCAGATAACGCCCACCCTCGCATCGTCCAGCGGCGAGACCTTGCGCCAGCTGGCCTTGAACGGCATGGGCATCGTATGCCTTGCCGACTTCATGACGGGCAGCGACCGCGAGCAAGGCCGCCTAGTGGAGGTGCTCGCGGACGCCACGATGCCTGTGGATCGCCCGGTCCAGGCGGTGTATTACCGGCACTCGGCGGTGTCGGCCCGAATCGCCTCCATGGTCAAATATCTCGCCGAAGTGCTGCCGGCGCGCCATTGAAGCCACCGGAAGGCGAAAAAAAAGGCTTCCGGAGAAGCCTCTTCGTGCATTGCAGCCTTGCGGCTGCCATGACTTACACACGCTTGCGGTATTCGCCGGTGCGGGTGTCGATTTCAATCTTGTCGCCCTGGGCAACGAACAAGGGCACAGCCACTTCGTAGCCGGTGGCGATCTTGGCAGGCTTGAGCACCTTGCCCGATGTGTCGCCCTTGACCGCGGGTTCGGTCCAGGTGATTTCGCGCACCACGCTGGTGGGCAGTTCGACCGAGATGGCCTTGCCGTCATAGAACACCACTTCGACGGTCATGCCGTCTTCGAGGTAGTTCAGCGCGTCGCCCATGTTTTCGGCTTCGACTTCGTACTGGTTGAACTCTTCGTCCATGCAGACATACATGGGATCGGCGAAGTAGGAGTAGGTGCACTCCTTCTTGTCCAGGATCACGTTGTCGATCTTGTCGTCGGCCTTGAACACGTTTTCGGTGCCCATGTTGCCCAGCAGGGCCTTGAGCTTCATGCGCACGGTGGCTGCACCGCGGCCGCCACGGGCGTATTCAGTCTTGAGGACGATCATGGGGTCCTTGCCGTGCATGATTACGTTGCCGGCGCGGATTTCTTGTGCGATTTTCATAGCTAGATTGCTGGGGTTGTGCCGCTCAACGCGTCCAGCTGCACTGCCCTAAGGGCTGCTGCATTGAAACATGTTCCGCGGCGGGGGGAAATAAGGGCGCAGCTTGCTGAGCACGTGCGCGTAAAACAAAGATTTTAGCTTTTTTCTGCCACAAACTGCTGCAGTTGGCTGACGAGATCGCTCTGGGCCCGCTGGCACGCGCCTGCCGCACGCACGCAATCGCGCCATTCGCCCAGCATTTGCGCGGTGATGAGCGGCAGGCTGTCGGGGCTGGTCATGCCATTCCAGGCGTGGTGGAACAGCCGCAGCGACGGTGGGGCTTCTAGCCAGTCGAGAAATGCATCGAGCTTGGCATGGTGGGCGTTGTCGTGCTGCGGATAGATCTGCCAGACAAAGGCCTGGCCGGCCCACAGCGCGCGCACCAGCGAGTCTTCGCCGCGCACCAGGTTCAGATCGCAGGCCCAGAGCATTTCATCGAACTGCGGCTGGGCGCAGGGCGCGAGCCAGGTGCGCGCGAGTGCGGATTGCGCCGGCAGCGCCGCGCGCACGGCATCGG
>JBBKVU010000438.1:0-3326 GCA_037968595.1 Comamonas sp. | reverse complement strand
GTTGGCGCGGATGCGGTCCATCATTTCGGTGCGGGCTGCCTTGGCGGCAGCCTGCATCACGTCGCGGCTAGGCGGCTTGCCGGCACCGCCCCAGATGGTCTGGCGGCCCATGGCGATGGGCTCGGCCTTTTAGCCTTCTTCAGGGCCGAAACCTTCGAGCAGCTGCACCGGAATTTCCTGCTTGGTGAAGCGCTCGATGTCCATCATGAAGCCTTCTTCGTCCATGCAGACCAGGCTCACGGCCTGGCCTTCGCGGCCGGCGCGGCCCGTGCGGCCGATGCGGTGCACGTAGTCTTCGGAGACGTTGGGGATTTCGTAGTTGACGACGTGGGGCAGCTCATCGATGTCGATGCCGCGGGCAGCGATGTCGGTGGCGACCAGCGCGCGGATGTCGCCGCTCTTGAAGCCGGCCAGCGCCTGGGTACGTGCGCTCTGGCTCTTGTTGCCATGCAGCGCCATGGCGTTGACGCCGTTCTTGGTCAGGAAGTCGGCCACGTTGTTGGCGCCGAACTTGGTGCGCGTGAACACCAGAACCTGGCTCCAGTCGTGTTCCTGGATGATGTGCAGCAGGGCCTGCTTCTTCTTGCCGCGGCCCACGGGGTGGATCACCTGGGTGATGCGCTGCACGGTGGTGTTGCTGGGCGTGACCTGGATGCTTTGCGGGTTCTTCAGCAGCGTGTTGGCGAGTTCGCGGATTTCGTCGCTGAACGTGGCCGAGAACAGCAGGCTTTGCTTGTTCTTGGGCACCAGGGCTAAAACCTTTTTCACGTCATGGATAAAGCCCATGTCGAGCATGCGGTCGGCTTCGTCCAGAATCAGGATCTGCACGGTCGACAGATCGAGGAAACCTTGCTGCTGCAGATCGAGCAGGCGGCCGGGAGTGGCCACCAGGATGTCGACGCCGCGCTTGATGCGGTCGATCTGCGGGTTCATGCCCACGCCGCCGAAAATCACGGTGGAGCTGATGTTGTCGAGGTACTTGGCATAGCCGCGCACCGATTCTTCCACCTGGGCCGCGAGTTCGCGGGTAGGCGTCAGGATCAGGGCACGCACGCCCTTGTTGCCGAACTTGCTGGTGGCGGGATCGCCCTCTACCAGTCGGTTGAGCATGGGCAGGGCAAACGCTGCAGTCTTGCCGGTGCCGGTCTGCGCGCCGGCAAGCAGGTCCTGGCCCTGGAGCACGGCCGGAATGGCTTGTGCCTGGATGGGCGTAGGCGTGTCGTAACCCTGTTCGAGCACGGCCTTCAGGATGGCAGGAGCCAGATTCAGTTCTTCAAATGTCATGTGGTCAGGTGCGCCCATCCTGGGCGCGGGGGGTATCAGCCTGTCGTGGCAACCTTTGCGGTTGCCGGCCAGTCCTAGGCAGATGAGGTTCAAAGATGGGAGCCCGGCACTGCGTCCATTGTCCCCAGCTGGAATGCTGATGTTACGGGCAACTGGAGCCTGTAACTCAGGGTATTGTCGCATGCGCAGATAATCATGGTTGGCGTGCAACCATTTTGTTGCCCAGTTTTTGAAGAATCAACAGACAAATCCATGGCCCAATACGTTTTTTCGATGAACCATGTCACCAAGACCGTGCCGCCCAAGCGGCAGATCTTGAAGGACGTTTCTCTCAGCTTTTTCCCCGGCGCAAAGATTGGCGTGCTGGGCCTTAACGGCTCCGGGAAATCCTCTCTGCTGAAAATCATGGCAGGTGTGGACAAGGAGATCGAAGGCGAAGCCATCCCCATGGCCGGCCTGTCCATCGGTTACCTGCCCCAGGAGCCCCAGCTCAACCCGGAGCACACCGTGCGCGAAGCGGTGGAAGAAGCGCTGGCGGAAGTCAACAACGCGCGCAAGCGCCTGGACGAGATCTACGCCGCCTACGCCGAAGAAGACGCTGACTTCGACGCGCTGGCCACCGAGCAGGGCGAGATGGAAGCCATCATTGCCGCGGCCGGCACCGATTCCGAGCACCAGCTGGAAATCGCCGCCGACGCGCTGCGCCTGCCCGCCTGGGACGCCGTGATCGGCAAGCTTTCCGGCGGTGAAAAGCGCCGCGTCGCGCTGTGCCAGCTGCTGCTGTCCAAGCCCGACATGCTGCTGCTTGACGAGCCCACCAACCACTTGGATGCCGAATCCGTCGACTGGCTCGAGCAATACCTGCACCGCTTCACCGGCACCGTCGTGGCCATCACCCACGATCGCTACTTCCTCGACAACGCCGCCGAGTGGATCCTGGAACTTGACCGCGGCCACGGCATTCCCTACAAGGGCAACTACTCCGAGTGGCTGCTGCAAAAGGGCAACCGCCTCGAAGCCGAAAACAAGGGCGAGGAAGCCCGTGCCAAGGCCTTGAAGAAGGAACTGGAATGGGTGCGCCAGAACTCCAAGGGCCGCCAGGCCAAGTCGAAGGCGCGTATTGCCCGCTTCGAGGAACTGAGCGATTACGAATACCAGCAGCGCAACGAAACCCAGGAAATCTTCATTCCTGTGGCCGAACGTTTGGGCAGCAAGGTCATCGAGTTCAACAACGTCACCAAGAGCTTTGGCGACCGCGTGCTGATCGACAACCTGAGCATGAACGTGCCCGCGGGCGCGATTGTCGGCATCATCGGCCCCAACGGCGCGGGTAAGTCCACGCTGTTCAAGCTGATTGCCGGCAAGGAACAGGCCGACAGCGGCACCGTGGACATCGGCTCGACCGTGAAGATGGCGTTTGTCGACCAGTCGCGCGACTCGCTGGCCAACGAAAAGACCGTCTGGGAAGATATTTCCGGCGGCCTGGACATCATCAACGTCGGCAAGTTCCAGATGGCTTCGCGTGCCTACGCCGGTCGCTTCAACTTCAACGGCCAGGACCAGCAAAAGAAGGTCGGCAACCTCTCCGGTGGTGAGCGCGGTCGTCTGCACCTGGCCAAGACGCTGATCCAGGGCGGCAACGTGCTGCTGCTCGATGAACCCTCGAACGATCTGGACGTCGAAACCCTGCGTGCGCTCGAAGACGCGCTGCTCGAATACGCGGGCACCGTCATGGTCATTTCCCATGACCGCTGGGTCCTGGACCGCATTGCCACCCCCATCCTGGCCGCCGAAGGCGACTCGCAGTGGGTGTTCTTTGACGGCAACTACCAGGAATACGAAGCCGACAAGAAGCGCCGCCTGGGCGAAGAAGGCGCCAAGCCCAAGCGCATGCGCTTCAAGGCGCTGAAATAACGCACCCCCTGAGCCGCTTCGCCCTGGGCGGGCCCCGGCTTCCCCCTCTCAACCTACGGCGGAGGGGGGCGCCCGGCTAGGGACGGCAGCCTCGGTGCGGGGCGGCCCTTCCTCGCTGCCCCCGCACG
>JBBKVU010000437.1:0-6829 GCA_037968595.1 Comamonas sp. | reverse complement strand
GCCCCGGTCCAGCGCCAGCACGACGAGAAACGTCATCATCACGTTCTGCGTGATGTAGTCGCCGATCACCGTATGGTCCTGGCCCCAGCCGAGGTTGTGGGTGCGCGACCAGGGCAGGTCCCAGAAGATATTGGCGTAGACCGAGGCCAGGATGAACAGCATGGCTAGCACGAAGGCATCGATGCAGCGGCGGCGCCAGACGCTCTCGGCCAGCAGCGCAATGCACACCGGCACCAGCAGCAGCTTGCTGTACTTGGACAGGTGCAGCACGATGTCGTCGTGGCTCGCCGGCGTGTACAGGATGCCCAGCAGCATCAGCGCGTACAGCCCCAGCGCCGCCCAGACCACGGGGGCGCGGCGCACCGTGGGCCAGCGCTGCCAGATCCGGCCGCTGAGCAGCCCGAACAACAGTGCCAGTGCCATCGCGATATATGCCAGCGCCATCGCCACGGGAAACGACAGGAAGACCACTACCAGGCAGACCAGGGCGGCAGATTCGGAAAGCGCCTGCATGCGGCGGGTGTCAAAGGTCATAGAGAAAATACCGGGGGGAATAGAAAACGGTTTTTAATGGCGGCATTGCCGCCGGCCCTGCTCGCTCAGGAAAGTCCCAAGTCGACATGCTCCGGGCTGCGCGCACGGCTGTATTGAGTAACAATTTGACTATGAAAATTCCTACCGTCCATGCCATGTACTGGGACAACATTCCCGCCAGCATCCTGTCCAAGCAGCGCGAAGTCTTCGCGCATCTGGACATACCGCTGCAGCAGGAGCGTGCCGACCAGCAGCCCCATGGCCTGTGGATGAACGAAGTCTTGGAGCGGCTCGCACCCGAGGACATCGTGGTGTTCTGCGACATCGACGCGTTCGCGCTGAAGCGAGAGGCCTACATCGCGGCCGTCCAGCACGCTGAAAACGGTGCGCTTTTCGGGCTCGCACAGTTCTCCAACCACAAGCAAGGCACGCAAGTGTATGCGGGGCCGATGTTCATGGCATTCCGCAAGAGTATGTGGATGCAACTGGGTTCTCCGACCATGCGCTCCAGCAAGCTGCACGACGCGGCCGAAGTGATGTCGGTGCTGGCGCGCGAAGCCGGCATTCCCGTGGTCATGCCGGCCGTCAGCGCCTGCCTGCTGCCCAAATGGTCTCTGGGCAACGAAGGCGTTTTCGGCATCGGCACTTTCTATGGTCAGCTTGATTTCTTTCACCTGTTCGAATCGCGCAAACCTGCGTACGAAGCGATTTTCCACGCCGTCGCTGACGACGTGCTTGCAGACCGGCCGCTGAATTTCCGCCATTACCTTGAAATCGTCGAACAGCTGCAGGCCGCGGAAAGCGGCCAGCCGCCGCGCCGGCGCCCGTGGTGGAAGCGCCTGTGGAAGTGATGGCCATGGTCCGCAACGCTTCCTCACTGCCGCTGGTGTTTGTCAACCTCGAGCGCGACGCCGAGCGGCGCGAGCGGCTGGAGGCCGAGCTGGCGCGCCTGAACCTGCAAGGCGAGCGCCTGCACGCGGTCTGGTGGGCCGACCTGCCGGCCGCCGAGCAGGACGCGCTCTACAGCCCGCAGCTCAACCACGACCAGTACTACAAGCCGCTGGTCAACGGCGAGAAGGGCTGCTACGCCAGCCATATCCAGGCCTGGCGCCAGCTGCTGGCCAGCGATGCGCCGGCCATGGTGGTGCTGGAGGACGACGTGCGCCTGGACGACCGGCTGGCCGACGGCATCGCCGCCATTGCCGCGCTCGACATTCCCTGGGACATGGTCAAGCTGCTGGGCCGGGTGCACGAGAAAGTGCGCCGCCAGCGCCCGCTGCTGCCCGATGTGGCGCTGGTCGAGTACCAGCGCGTGCCCAGCATGACGGCCGGCTATGTGATCAGCCGCGCGGGCGCCGCCAAGCTGCTGGCCACGCGCCTGCCGTTTGGCCGGCCCATCGACGTCGACCTGCGCTTCTGGTGGGAAAACGACCTGCGCATCCTGGGCACCGTGCCCTCGCTGCTGATCCTTGATGAAACCAGCTTCGTCAGCACGATCTGGGCCGAGAAGCCGCGCGTCGCGCTGCGCCAGAAACTGCGCAAGTTCGCGATGAAACTGCGCCTGAGCCTGGGCAATGCGCGCCACCGGCGCGGCCAGCCCGGCCTCTAGCTCAAACCGTTCGGCCTGAGCTAGGAGACCCTTAGGGCTGAGCTAGGAAACCGTTCGGGCTGAGCCTGTCGAAGCCCCTGGCCCCGCATGCACGCGCCGCAGCAGCGCTTCGTAGCCGGCCTGCATCACCGACACGTCAAATGCGATTTCGGCCTCGGCGCGTGCCGCCCGGGCCAGCGCCTGGGCGTAGTCGGGCTGTTCCAGCAGCGTCCTGAGCGCCTGGGCCAGCGCCGCGGCGTCGCCTTCGGGCACCAGCAGCCCGGTGCGACCGGCGTCAATCACTTCGCGCACCCCGACCACATCGCTGCCTATGCAGGCACAGCCCGCGGCCATGGCTTCGGTCAGCGCCAGCGGCATGCCTTCGTAGTGCGTGGCCAGCACGAACAGCTGCTGGCGCATGAGGAACTGCGGCAGTTGCGCGACCTGGCCCATGAACTCGACCTGGGCACCCAGTCCCAGCTTCTCGACCAGCGCCTGGGCCTGGTCGCGCAGCCGTGCCTTGCCGCCGCCGGCCAGGTACAGCCGCGGGCGCAGGCCCTGCTTGCCCAGCAGCGCCAGTGCCTCGATCAGCGTCGCATGGTCCTTCTGGCGCGCAAAGCGCGAGGCCATGACAATGGCCGGCGCGCGCTGCGCCCAGGGCTGGAGCTGGTCGGCGGGAAAGCGCGCCAGATCTATGCCGTTGGGAATGGCGACGCAGCGTTCGCGCGCAAAGCCCAGCTCGAGCAGCCGGTCGCGCACGCCGCGCGACACGCCCACGCTGGCCGCGCTGCGCCGGTCCAGCCACAGTGCCTGCTTCAGGCGCCACCAGGTGTAGCGCTCGCGCGAGTTGTGCTCCACATGCACCAGCGTGGGCACGCCGGCCAGCAGGCCGGCGTAGCGGCCCCAGAGGTGGTCGCTGAAACCATGGGCCACCAGGATGTCGGGCTTCCAGTCACGCGCAATGCGGCGCAGCGCCCAGATGGTCGCCGCATGCGACCAGCCGGGCACGACGCGCACCTCCAGGCCCTGGTCGCGCAGCGCCTGCACGCGCGCGGCATCGGTGTTGCGCTTGGCGCGCAGCACCAGCAGCACCGGCATGCTCTGGCTGCGCTGCGCGGCCAGGCACAGGTCGACCGCGACCTGGGTGGCGCCGGAAAATCCACCGGTCACAAAATGCAGTACGCGCACGGCGTGTCCTTCAAAAATCTCGGATTCGGGCGCACAGGTGACAAAAAGGGGCCCAAGGCCCCTTTTCGCTACCGGTCAACGGACCAAGTCAGTGGCCATGGCCCACGACTTCACCCGCCTTCAGGCGGTATACCGTGCCGCAGTACGGGCACTTGGCTTCGCCGGTGTGGGCGATGTCCAGGTAGACCTTGGGGTGGCTGTTCCACAGCTTCATGTCAGCGCGCGGGCTGGGGCAGTACACGCCGCCATAACTGTTGAGTTCTTTGGCGGCCAGTTCTACGACGGCTTGGGTCATGGGGAGTCTCTTGTCTCGGGGGGCTGGGAAAAAAACCGCTTACACCAGCGTGAGCCAGTGCGCGTACTTGGGATTGCGGCCGTTGACGATGTCAAAGAAGGCCGACTGGATCTGCTGGGTGATCGGGCCGCGGCTGCCGGCGCCAATCGCGATGCGGTCGAGTTCGCGGATGGGCGTGACTTCGGCGGCGGTGCCGGTGAAGAAGGCTTCGTCGCTGATGTAGACCTCGTCGCGGGTGATGCGGCGCTGCTGCACTTCAAGGCCCAGGTCCTTGCAGATGGCAAACACGGTGTTGCGCGTGATGCCGTTGAGCGCGCCGGCCGACAGGTCGGGCGTGACGACCACGCCGTCCTTGACGATGAAGATGTTCTCGCCCGAGCCTTCGGAGACGAAGCCCGCGGCGTCCAGCAGCAGCGCTTCATCGTAGCCGTCGTCCAGGGCCTCGGTGTTGGCCAGGATGGAGTTGGTGTAGTTGCTCACCGCCTTGGCCTGGCTCATGGTGATGTTCACATGGTGGCGCGTGTAGCTGCTGGTCTTGACGCGGATGCCGCGCGCCATGCCTTCCTCGCCGAGGTAGGCGCCCCAGGCCCAGGCCGCGACCATCAGGTGGATGTCGTTGCCCTTGGGCGAAACGCCCAGCTTCTTGTCGCCAATCCAGGTCAACGGACGCAGATAGCACGAGGCCAGCTGGTTGGCGCGCACCACTTCCACTTGCGCCTGATTCACCTGCTCCTTGGTGAACGGGATGTTCATGCGCAGGATCTTGGCGCTGTTGAACAGCCGCTTGGTGTGGTCCTCGAGGCGGAAGATCGCCGTGCCCTTGTCGGTCTCGTAGGCGCGCACGCCCTCGAAGGCACCGCAACCGTAATGCAGCGTATGCGTCAGCACATGGACCTTGGCGTCGCGCCATTCGACCAATTGGCCGTCCATCCAGATTTTGCCGTCACGGTCGGCCATCGAGGGAACTGCGGAGCTCATACGGTAATCCTTTGTGCAAGATCGCAAAAAGGAGATTCTACGGCGTGGGCGTGTGTTCTATCGCCGCTGCGGGGCCATCGTCCTGCGGGGGACGGTACATCTCCCAGGACACGAGGCGGCCATGGTCAAACGTGCAGTCCACATAGGAGTCGGAACCGTCGGTCCAGCGGAAAATTTCGGGCTGCTCGCCCACCGGGTTCTGCTGCTTGCCCAGCGAACGCGTCATGGCCACGACATGCATCATGTTCACTCCGGCACGCAGCTTGGCGTTGAGCATGACGGCGCTGGCGACATAGCCTATGGGCATGTTCGAGGCCTTGCGCACCACGGCCATCAGCCGGTTGAAGTGCAGCAGCAGCCACATGACGATACCGCCACCGACGCCGGCCACACCCAGCCAGCCATAGGTTGTATAGGCAGCGTACAACAGCACTGCCAGTCCCACCGGGACCCAGATCTTGCGAAAATTCATGGCAGCAATTGTCTTATGGACGCCGGACTTTGGGGTTGTGGGGAGTGCGTATACCCCTGAAAACCGCCCGTCAGCTGATTCCCCGCACGATGTTCATGGCCTCGTCGACGCGCTCCACGGCGTGTATCGTCAGGCCGGGAATCGGCTTTTTCGGCGCATTTGCCTTGGGCACGACCGCCATGGTGAAGCCCAGCTTGGCGGCTTCCTTGAGCCGCTCCTGGCCGCGCGGCGCGGGCCGCACCTCGCCGGCCAGGCCGACTTCGCCAAACGCAAAGAAGCCGCGCGGCAGCGCCTTGCCGCGCAAACTCGAAGTGATTGCCAACATCACCGCCAGGTCAGCCGCCGGCTCGTTGATGCGCACCCCGCCGACCGCGTTGACAAACACATCCTGGTCGGCACAGGCCACGCCCGCATGGCGGTTGAGCACCGCCAGCAGCATCGCCATGCGGTCCTTGTCCAGGCCCACCGACAACCGGCGCGGGCTGGGCCCGCCCTGGTCGACCAGCGCCTGGATCTCGACCAGCATGGGCCGCGTGCCTTCGAGCGTGACCAGCACGCAGCTGCCGGGCACGGGCTCGGAATGCTGGCTCAGGAAGATCGCACTCGGATTGGTCACGCCCTTGAGGCCTTTTTCGGTCATCGCGAACACGCCGATCTCGTTCACCGCGCCAAAGCGGTTCTTGATCGCGCGCACCAGCCGGAAGTTGCTGTGCGTGTCGCCCTCGAAGTACAGCACGGTGTCGACCATATGCTCGAGCACGCGCGGGCCGGCCAGCGCGCCTTCCTTGGTTACATGGCCGATCAGCACCACGCAGATGCCCGTGGTCTTGGCGGCGCGCGTCAGATGCGCCGCGCATTCGCGCACCTGGGCCACCGAGCCCGGCGCCGAGGACAGCTGGTCGGAGTAGACGGTCTGGATGGAGTCGATCACCACCACCGCGGGCTGGTTGGCTTCGAGCGTGGCGAGAATCTTCTCGAGCTGGATCTCGGCCAGCACCTGCACCTGGCTGTTGTCCAGGCCCAGGCGACGCGAGCGCAGCGCGATCTGCGCGCCGCTTTCCTCGCCGGTGACATACAGCGTGGGCAGGCCCTTGCGGTGCAAGGCATCGAGCGCCTGCAACAGCAATGTCGACTTGCCTATGCCGGGGTCGCCGCCAATCAGCACCACGCCGCCCTCGACAATGCCGCCGCCCAGCACGCGGTCGAGCTCGTCAATGCCGCTGGGCGTGCGCGCGACGTCGGTGGCCTCGATGGCCGACAGCGGCGTGACCGGCTGGGCATTGGCCAGGCCCGCATAGCCCTGGGGAGCACTGAGGCGGTTCTTGCCGCCGCTGGCCGACTCGGACACCGACTCGATCAGCGAATTCCAGGCCCCGCAGGACGGGCACTTGCCCAGCCAGCGCGGGCTGGTCGCGCCGCAGGCATTGCAGACATATTGGGTTTTCTCTTTGGCCATGGGGCAAGCATATCGCCCCGGGGCCGGCCCTCAGCCTTCGTTGAGTTCTGCGTGGTGGGCGATCTCGCCGCGTTTCCAGTAGGCGGCAATGCGCATGCGCTTGGCATCCACGCCCGGCTTGGCCAGCACGCTGCGGCGCAGCGCCGCCATGTCGTTGTGCTCGCCCGCAGCCCAGATGAAGCCGTCGCCCGCGGGCAGCGCCAGTTGCTCGGCGGCGGCCGTGAGCGAATCCACCCACTGCAGGTCGATGCGGGCGTTGCTGGCCAGCGGCCGCTGGTCGCGCGCATCGGCCACGCAGATGCGCACCGTGACCTGGGC
>JBBKVU010000436.1:0-2653 GCA_037968595.1 Comamonas sp. | reverse complement strand
CCCTGAAAACCTTGGCGCTGCCTGCAAGGAGAACCGGATGCTTATTTCAACCAAAGCTGTTGCGCTCGCCATGCTGGCCCCCCCCTGCCTGGCCTGCTCCCTCGCACCCCCCGACGCCTTGCTGCTCAAGCAAGCGATGGCCAAGGAGATCGCTTTCAGGCTGGCCATCAAGGTCGAGGAGGTGGCCTTGGCCGACATCAGCGCTCCCCAGTTGCAACGTCCGTTGGATTTGGGGCCGGACTGCAGCGGACGGGACAGCTTCCATCACAGTTCGGGCTTCAGGCTGGTGTTGGCGACGCAGCAGCATGCATTTGCAACCATGGCCAAGCCGCACACCGCTGCCGGGGCCGGAGCGCGCTATCGGGATCGCTACCGTGCGGGCGTCTATGCGCGCCAGCCCTGGGCCGGTGTACAGCGCAACTTCTGGCGGGTGCCCAGGGCCATGAAGCCCGCAGCCATGGACTATTCCGGCTATGCGCGCTGGCCGCAATATCCGACCGAGGGCCAGTTCGCGGCATCCCAGCCGGCGGCATCCACCCCGCAGCGCTGGCCGCAGTACCCGGACCCGTCGGAGTTCAATGGACAATTCCCGGAGGCGACGCCCCAGCGTTGGTCCACCCTCGGCGCCACGCCGGCCCAGTCCCTGGGCCAGGGCATTTGCCGTTATGAGGGCATGGCCGTGGTTCTGGGCTACGACAGCGCCAGCCCGGTGGCGGTGAACTTCACGCAACAATGCCACTGAGCATGATGGGGCGCAGGCACAGGGGCCGGCGACCAGCGCTTGTTTCATCAGCAGGCCCGGCTTGCGGCATGATGACGGCTGCCGGTGTCGGCTTATTCCTTGTCCGCACGATCTGCTGCGCTTGCCTTGGGCTGGTAATGCCTTGAGGTTTTGCGCGCCGTGCCTTGCTTACCGTGAATGCTTCTCAAAATTTGTTGACCGCGCAGATGCGCGATGTGATTCGCCGCATGGAGCGCGCAGGACGCCCGCCCTTGCACAGCCTTTCCCCCGAAGCCGCGCGCGCCGCCTATGCCGCGGGCTCGGGCGTGCTGGAGATTGCCAAGCCCGCGCTGGCGCGCGTCGAGGATCTGCAGATACCGGCGCGCGACGGCCACCTGATGCCCGCGCGGCTGTATGCGCCGGCACCGGCCCAGGCCGGCGCCTTGCCCGTGCTGCTGTATCTGCATGGCGGCGGCTTCACCATAGGCAGCGTGGAAACGCATGACGTGCTGTGCCGCGAACTCGCGCGCCAGGCCGGCTGCATGGTGGTCTCGCTTGACTACCGGCTCGCGCCCGAGCACCGCTTTCCCACGGCCAGCAACGACGCCTGGGATGCCCTGCAATGGCTGGCGCAGCAGGCCCAGGCGCTGGGGGCCGATGCCGCGCGTCTGGCCGTCGGTGGCGACAGCGCGGGCGGCACCTTGGCGGCGGTCAACGCCATACTGGCGCGCGATGCCGGCCTCACGCTGGCTCTGCAGCTGCTGATCTACCCGGGCACCACCGCCCACCAGGACACCGATTCGCACCGCCGCTTCGCGCATGGAATGGTGCTGGAGGAGGCCAGCATCACCTGGTTCTTCGGCAACTATGTGCACAGCCCTGCGGACCGCGACGACTGGCGCTTTGCGCCACTCAACGCCCATGACCTGGATGGCGTCGCGCCGGCTTTTGTGTGCCTTGCGGAATGCGATCCGCTGGTCGACGAAGGCGTGGCCTATGCCGACCGCCTGCGCGCCGCGGGCGTGGCCGTGGACCTTGAAATCTACCGTGGCGTGACGCACGAATTCATCAAGATGGGCCGCGCCATCGCGCAAGCGCGCCAGGCCCATGCGGATTGCGCGCGCGCGCTGCGCCTGGCTTTTGCACTGGAAAACTGAATATGCTGCACCGGGAATCGTTTCGCTGTTTTCACCGTCTGCGTGTGCGCTGGGCTGAAGTGGATGCGCGTGACTCCCGTGCGGAATGCGCTTACGCGCTGCGCCTGGCTTTTGAACTGGAGAACTGAATATGCTGCACCGGGAATCGTTTCGCTGTTTTCACCGCTTGCGAGTGCGTTGGGCTGAAGTGGATGCGCAAAAAATTGTCTTCAATGCACATTACATGATGTATGCCGACACGGCGATCAGCGAGTACTGGCGTGCGCTGGCCCTGCCTTACGAGAGCGCCTTTGCACGGCTGGGCGGCGAACTGTATGTGAAGAAGGCGACGGTCGAATACCACGCCTCGGCGCGCTATGGCGATGTGCTGGACGTGGGCGTGCGCTGCGCCGCCATCGGCAATTCGTCGATGCGCTACGAGATCGGCATTTTCAGCGGCTCGGCGCTGCTTTCCAGCGTCGAGCTGGTCTATGTGTTTGCCGATCCCGCGACGCAGAAGTCCCAGCCCGTGCCGGCCGCGCTGCGCTCGCTGATCGACGATTTCGAAGCCGGCCGCGCGTTCACCGAGCTGCGTTCGGGCGACTGGAACCTGCTCGGGCGCGAGGCGCTGCGCCTGCGCACCGAGGTGTTCGTGCGCGAGCAGCAGATCGATGTCGCGCTGGAAGTCGATGGCCGCGACGAAGCCGCGCGTCACGTGGTGGTCTACAACCGCCTGGAGCAGGCCGTGGCCACGGGCCGGCTGATCACCGAGTCGCCGGGCGTGGGCCGCATAGGC
>JBBKVU010000435.1:0-4938 GCA_037968595.1 Comamonas sp. | reverse complement strand
GACCGGCCAGGTGTCGCCCGCGCCCTGGCCGGTCACGGTGATGAAGCCGAAGTTGCGTATCGAGGCGCCTACGCAGGCCGCATCGCGTTCGACCACGCAGACCTTGAGGCCGCGCCGGGCAGCGGTATAGGCATGGGCCAGGCCGACAATGCCGGCGCCGACCACGATCAGATCAAATGTGTCAGGGGAGTTCATGGGTTGGGTAGGGAAAAGGGAATACGCCAGCCGGCTCATCGCGCCGGCGCCCGCCAGACCTGGGTGCGGCGATCGACCAGCCTGCCCGCGGCCAGGTAGAGCAGCGTGACCACGCCCGAGGTCGCGGCAATCAGCACCGCCATGGCCGCGGCCTGGCCGGTCTCGCCGGCCTCGTCAAGATTGAGAATCGCCACCGAGGCCAGCTTGGTGTCGGGCGAATACAGGAAGACCACGGCCGAGATGGTGGTCATCGCGCTGATGAAGAAGTAGCGCGAGACATCGAGCAGCACCGGCAGGCAGATCGGCAGCGTGACGCGCCAGAACGTCTTGTACAGCGGCACCTTGAGCGAGGCCGACACCGCCTCGAACTCGGCATCGAGCGCCTTGAGCGCCGTGACCACGGTCAGATGGCCGGTGGTGTAGAAATGCACCACGGTGCACAGCACCATCAGCGGCAGCGTCTGGTACAGCCCGCCCAGCGGGTTGCCCGGCGCGTTGAAGAAGAAGATGTAGCCCAGGCCCAGCACCAGGCCGGGCACGGCCATGGGCAGCATCGCCATCAGCCGCACCACGGGCCGCAGCATGTCCAGGCCGCGCGTCTTCTCCAGCAGATAGGCGCCGACAAACACCACCAGCGTGCCTATCACCGCCGTGCTGGCCGCGAGCTTGAGGCTGTTGATCAGCGCCTCGCCAAGCTCGGCATCGACCAGGCCCGACACGTAGTGATTCAGGCTGGGCGCCAGGTTGTAGGGCCACAGCGTGGCAAACGAGGCAAACACCGCCATGCCGAACATCGCCAGCACCAGGCCGACGATCAGCAGGCAGTAAAGCGTCATGGCCGCGTCGAAGCCGCGCGACGGCCTGGGCACCAGCGCCACGGCGCGCGCCGTGAGCGTCGCGGTCTGCTTGCGCTGCACCCACCAGTCGATGGCGAAAGTCAGCACGGCGGGCGCCAGCAGCAGCAACGCCACCACCGCGCCGCGCTGGAAGTCGTGCTGGCCTATGACCAGCTTGAACACATCGGTGGCCAGCACATTGAAATTGCCGCCCACCACCTTGGGAATGCCGAAGTCGGTGATCACCAGCGTGAAGCACACCAGGCCGGCGGAAATCAGGCCATACTTGGCTCCCGGCAGCGTGACGGTGAGGAACTTGCGCACGGTGCCCGTGCCCAGCGCATCGGCGGCCTCGTACAGGCGCGCGTCGGCCAGCGACAAGGCGGTCACGAGAATCATCAGCACATGCGGAAAGACCGCGAAGCACTCGGCCAGCACGATGCCCGGCGCGCCGTAGATGCCGTCGAAACCCAGTCCCAGCCAGAAGTCCTTGGCCACGCCCTGGTTGCCGAACCAGTAGATCAGCGAGATCGCCGACAGCAGCGAAGGCGCGAGCAGCGGCAGCAGCATCACGGTGCGCAGCAGGGGCTTGGCCGGCATGCAGCTGCGCGTGAGCGCATAGGCAAAGGTGAAGGCCAGGGGCAGCACGATGGCTGTCACCAGCAGCGAGACCCAGATGCTTTGCCAGAGGCTGGTCAGCAGCGCCGGCGAAGCCAGATAGGCAGAAAAGGCGCCGAATGCCGAGACCGCCCCGCCCTCGGGCACCTGCAGCGCCTTGGACAGGATCAGCAGCAGCGGCGCCACCAGGCCGACGCCCAGCAGCAGCACCACGCCCAGCAGGCCCAGGTGACCCACGCGATCGTTCCAGTGAACGCGCTGGCGCAGGGGTGCCAGGCGTGGGGCCGTCGCCGAGGCGTTCATGCGCCAACTCCCGCGGGAAAGACGCGCAGCCTATCGGCGCGCAGCGCGAAGCTCACACGCGCGCCTTCGCGCACGCCGAATTCATCCATCTGATTGAGCGAATACTGCAATTGCAGCGGCTGGCCCGCCAGGCCCTCGACATCGACTTCGGCCAGGCAGTTGCCGCCCAGGAACTCGATGTGGCGCACCGTGCCCGCGCAATGCAGCGGGTCGTCGAGGGCAATGCCGCCCACCACCCGATCTTCGGGCCGCAGGTACAGCGATACCGCGCTGCCCGGCAGGAAGTCGGCACCCGCTTCCGGGGCGCAGCGCAGGCGCTTGTCGCCGCAGCGAAACCAGTGCTCGCCTTCGGCCACGGCCTGCAGGCGGTTGACCTTGCCGACGAAGTCGGCGACAAAAGGCGAAGCCGGCTCGCGGTACACCTGCAGCGGCGTGCCCACCTGCTCTATCACTCCGTGGTTCATCACCACGATGCGATCGGCCACCGACAGCGCCTCCTCCTGGTCGTGGGTCACCATGATGGTGGTCACGCCCAGGCGGCGCTGCAGCGAGCGCAGTTCGTTGCGCAGGTGGCCGCGCACGGTGGCGTCCAACGCCGACAGCGGCTCGTCAAGCAGCAGCAGGCCGGGCGACGTGGCCAGCGCCCGCGCCAGCGCAATGCGCTGCTGCTGGCCGCCGGACAGCTGCGCCGGGTATTTCTCGCCGCTGGCGCCCAGGCCCACCAGGTGCAGCAGTTCATCGACCCGCGCCGCGATGGAAGCGCGCGACTGCCGCCCGTTGACCAGACCGTAGCCCACGTTCTGCGCCACGCTCAGGTTGGGAAACAGCGCATACGACTGGAACATGATGCCGTAGTCGCGCTCGCCCGCGGGCGCGGTGGAAATGTCGAATCCGCCCTGCACGATGCTGCCCGAGGTCTGGGTTTCCAGCCCGGCAATGATGCGCAGCAGCGTGGTCTTGCCGCAGCCCGAGGGCCCGAGAAAGCAGACAAACTCCCCCTTGCGGATGTTCAGATCGATGCTTTGCAGCGCGGTGAACGCGCCAAAGCGCTTGTGGATGCCGCGCAGCGCGAGGTAGGAGTCGTCCATGGTGCTTACTTCTTGGCTTCGGTCTTGCTGTCGTAGCGCTTGGACCACTCGGCCAGGGTCGCATCGCGGCTGGCCGCGGCCTTGTCGAAGTCCAGCTTGATCAGGCGCGACTCGTAGTCGTCGGGAATGCCGGCCAGCTTGGGCGCGATGCCGGGCTGGGCGGTGATCGCGAAGTTCTTGCCGTAAAGGCGCATCGCGTCCTTGGACGAAGCCCAGTTGGCGAGCTTCTTGGCGGCCTCGAGCTTCTTCGTGCCCTTGTAGATGGCGAAACCTTCAAGGTCCCAGCCCAGGCCTTCCTTGGGGAACACCAGCTCGATGGGCGCGCCCTTGGCCTTGTTGGTGTGGCCGCGGTATTCAAACGAGATGCCGGCCACGTATTCGCCGGCCGCCGCCATGTTGCAGGGCTTGGAGCCCGAGTGTGTGTACTGCGCGATGTTCTGGTGCAGCGCGTCCATGTACTTCCAGCCGCCGCCCTTGCCGCCTTCGTCGCCCCACATTTGCAGCCAGGACACGACATCGAGGTAGCCCGTGCCAGACGAGGCCGGGTTGGGCATCACCACCTGGCCCTTGAACTCGGGCTTGGTCAGATCCTTCCAGGTGGTGGGAATGGCGATGTTGCGCTTCTTGGCCTCGACGGTGTTGAAGCACACCGTGGCGCCAAAGACGTTCATGCCGAACCACGCCGGCGGATTCTTCTTGTCGCGGTAGGCCGGCATGATGGCGTCGATGTTCAGCGGCGCATAGGGCTCGAGCATGCCGTTGCGGTCAAACAGCGCCAGGCTGGTGGCCGCCACGCCCATGACGACATCGGCCTGGGGGTTGGCCTTCTCGGCCAGCAGCTTGGCGGTGATCACGCCGGTGGAGTCGCGCACCCACTTGATCTCGATGTCGGGATGGGAGGCCACGAAGGCCTCCTGATAGGCCTTGAGCTGGTCGGTCTCCAGCGCGGTATAGACCACCAGTTGCTGCTTTTGCGCGAAAGCCGGCGCGGCAAGCATGATTCCGAAAGTGACGGCGAGGATCTGCCGGGCTGCGTATTTCATTGAGCTGCTCCAAGTGTTGAACGGATCGAACTTTGGCTGGCGCACATGTCATCCCTGTGACATTTTTCTCAAGCAAAATGCAGGCCATGATTTGTAGATTGTTTGTTGTAGATCGTAGACAATCTACAAAACCTGATTTTTGAGAGACAGCCCATGACCGTTTCCAGCTCCGTCAACGACGCCATCGCACAACTGCAGGGCAATTCGCTCGCCAGTTTGGTGCACAACGAAGTCGAACGCATGATCCTGGCCGGCGAGTTGCAGCCCGGCACCAAGCTGACGGAGTCGACGATTGCAACGCAGCTGGGCGTATCGCGCGGCCCGGTACGCGAAGCCTTCCGCATGCTCGACGAGGCCGGCCTGGTGCGCAGCGAAAAGAACCGCGGGGTTTTCGTGCGCGCCATCGCACTGGATGAGGCGCTGGAAATCTTCGAGCTGCGCGCGGTGATGGAGATGTATATCGGCCGCAAGCTTGCCGAGACCTGCACCGCGGCCCAGACCAAGGCCTTGCGCCAGCTGGTCGACGCCATGGACGCCGCCGCCAAGGCCGGCGATGCCCAGAGCTATCACCGGTTCAACCTCGAATTCCACGACAGCCTGCTGCAGCTTGCGGGCAACGCCAAGTTCGCCGCCACCTACCGCCGGCTGATCAAGGAGCTGTCGCTGATACGGCGCAAGAACCTGACGGTGGACTCGATGGTGGTCTACACGCGCGAGCACCGGCAGATCGTCAAGGCGATTGCCGCGCGCGACGCCGAGGCCGCGGGCCGCGCCATGTTCGAGCATGTGATGAACAGCCGCGAACGCACGCTGCAGAACTACAGCGCGCAGCCGGCGGCCGCCGCCGCGCCGGCG
>JBBKVU010000434.1:0-5073 GCA_037968595.1 Comamonas sp. | reverse complement strand
GATGGGCCGCCCGGTCGACAAGAGCGCCGAGCGCCCTTTCTATTTCACCAAGGCGCCATCGACGCTGGTGGAATCGGGCGCCACCGTCGCCTACCCGCCCGAGACCAGCAACTACCATTTCGAGATGGAACTCGTGGTGGCGATCGGCAAGCCGGGCTTTCGCATTGCCGCCGAAGAGGCGCATGAATACATCTACGGCTATGCCTGCGGCCTGGACATGACGCGCCGCGACCTGCAGCTGGTGGCGCGCGACAAGGGCCGCCCCTGGGACCTGGGCAAGGACGTCGAGCAGTCGTCGGTGGCCAGCGAAATCCTTCCCATGGCCGGCGTGGTCATCGACAGCGGCGCGATCGAACTGTCGGTCAACGGCGCGGTCAAGCAGCAGTCCGATGTCGACAAGCTGATCTGGAACATCCGCGAAATCATTGCCGACCTGTCGCTGTTCTACCACCTGCAGCCCGGCGACCTGATCTATACCGGCACCCCGGAAGGCGTGGGCGCGGTGCTGCCCGGCGACCGCATCACCGGCAGCGTGGCAGGCGTGGGCAGCGTGGCGCTGATTGTGGGCGCGGCCGAGTAAGCGCATGAAACTCTACAGCTTCTTTCGCAGCGGCTCCTCGCACCGACTGCGCATCGCGCTCAACCTCAAGGGTCTGAGCGCCGACTACATTCCCGTGGACCTGCGCGTCGACGAGCACAGCGGCGCGGCCTTCAAGGCCGTCAACCCCCAGGGGCTGGTGCCCGCGCTGGACGTCGACGGCCTGCTGCTGACGCAGTCGCCGGCCATCATCGAGTGGCTGGAGGAAACCCATCCCACGCCCGCGCTGCTGCCCCAGGGCGCGGCAGCCCGGGCACGGGTGCGCGCGCTCGCGGCGCTGATAGGCTGCGACGTGCACCCGATCAACAACCGCCGCATTCTCATGCAGCTGCGCCAGCAGTTCGGCGCCGATGAAGCCGCCGTCAACGCCTGGTGTGCGACCTGGATCACGGCCGGCTTCGATGCCTTTGAAGCCCTGCTGGCCCAGGACAGCGAACGCGGCGACTTCTGCTTTGGCGGCGCGCCCACGCTGGCCGACGCCTACCTCGTGCCCCAGGTCGAGAGCGCGCGCCGCTTTGGCGTGGACATGGGTGCCTGGCCGCTGATCAGCGCCATTGACGCGGCCTGCGCGCGCCTGCCGGCCTTTGCCCAGGCCGCTCCCCTGGCCCAGCCCGACGCCGCCAGCTGACGCCTTCGAATCCCGCAAGCCCCGGAGACACGGGGCCTTTACTTCCACCTGGAGACAAGCTTGAAAACTGTTCCTTCTACACCGGCACTGGTCGCCGCCGCCTTGCTGAGCGCAGCTGGCTGGGCATCGGCGCAGACCGCCCCCTACCCCGCCAAGCAGGTCAATGTGATCACGGCCTTTGCCGTGGGCAGCGGCCCCGATGCCGTGCTGCGCCTCGTCGGCCAGAAGCTGGGCCAGCGCTGGAAGCAGCCGGTCACGGTGGAAAACCGCCCCGGCGGCGGCGGCTTTGTTGCCATCGAGGCCGTGCGCCGCGCCCAGCCCGACGGCTATACGCTGCTGCAGCTCGACAGCGAGCATGTCTCGGCCCTGCCCTATCTCTACGCCAAGCGCAATTTCGACACGCTCAAGCATTTCGACGCGGTCGCGCCGCTGTTTCTCACGCCGTTCTTTGTCGCCGTGCCCACGCAGTCACCGTGGAAGAACATGGCCGACCTGATCAAGGCCGCCAAGGCCGAGCCCGGTCGCGTCAGCTACGGCTCCTGGGGCGTGGGCAGCCCCGGCCATCTGGGCGGCGAATGGCTGGACTACCTCACGGGCAGCAAGATGACCCATGTGCCCTACCGCGAAGTCAGCCAGCTGTTCACTTCGGTGGCCAATGGCGACCCGGCCTGGAGCTTTGCCAGCCTTCCTTCAAGCCAGGGCATCTACCGCGCCGGCAAGCTGCGCTACCTGGCCGTCGCCAGCCCGCAGCGCAACCCGCAGATGCCCGAGGTGCCCACGGTCGCGGAATCGGGCGGCCCCGCCGAGCTTGACGTCAACTCGTTTGTCTCGCTGCTCGCGCCCAAGGGCCTGGCGCCGGCGGTTCGCGACAAGATCCATGCCGATGTGGTTGCCGTGCTGCAGGATCCCGAGGTCAAGGAGAAGTTCGCGACCTTTGCATTCCAGCCCATCACCTGGCCGCTGGCGCAGATGGACCAGTTTGCCAAGGGCAAGGCGCAGCAGTACAAGCTGTTGATACAGAAGGCGAATATCAGTCTGGATTGAGAGCGGAGCGAACTCCGCTCTTTTGAAGCACCGGCCGTTCATTCTCCGATGCGGCCGGCCAGGCCGGCTCAGGACGAACGCGCGGCGGAATCCGTTCGCCCTGAGCTTGTCGAAGGGCAGAGGCATCCAGAGGCAGGCGCTCCCTTCACTGCGGCGGCTGCAGCCGCTGCGCCTCCTCCTTCAACGTCTCCTTGAGCCAGCGCCACACAGCCTGGATGCGCGGCACCGACTGGCCTTCCTGGGGCATGGACATCCAGAAGGTGCGCGTGAAGCGCGCCTGGGGCTGGTGCACGCGCGCCAGCCGCGGGTCGCGGTCGGCAAGAAATGCCGGCAGCACGCCCAGGCCCGCGCCGGCGCGCACCGCCTCGTATTGCGCCGTGATGCTGGTGCTGCGAAATGCGTAGCGCTGGGGCTGGTAGAGGCTGTCGATCAGCTGCAGTTCCTTGGTGAACAGCAGGTCGTCGACATAGTGCACAAACGCATGGTGGCGCAGGTCGGCGGTCTCGCGCACCAACGGGCGGCGCGCAAGGTACTCGCGCTCGCCGTAGAGATAGAGGTCGTAGTCGGCCAGCCGCGTCACCACCACCGCACCGCGCTTGGGGCGCTCCAGCGAAATCACGATGTCGGCTTCGCGCCGCGACAGGTGCAGCAGGCGCGGCAGCGCCAGCAGATCGACCGATAGCTGGGCATGCCTGCAGGTCAATGCGGCAAGCTTGCCCGCCAGCAGCGTCGTTCCCAGCCCTTCGGTCGTGCCCACGCGCACCAGCCCGCTCGGGCCTTCGGCCGTTGTCGCGGCCTGATCGGCGCTGCGCTCTATGCCGCGCGCCGCCTGGGCCATGGCTTCGACCGCAGGCAGCAGCGCACGACCGGCTTCGCTGGGCCGCAGCCCGCCCGCTTCGCGCGTGAACAGCGCCTGGCCCAGGCTTTTTTCCAGCGCCTGGATGCGCCGGGCCACGGTGCTGTGCTCGACCTGCAGCACGCGCGCCGCGGCCGACAGGCTGCCGTGCTGGCCCACGGCAGCGAAATAACGCAGATGTTCCCAGTCCATGAAAACCCTTAAGAAAAACGTGCAATCAAGCGCTGGCGCGGTCTGCGCGGCCTGTGCATTTTTGCAAAGCGAAAATGCACAAACTGCTGTTGCCCCGCGAAATACGCACAGCTAGCATAGTGCATCGCTGCAGAATTTCTAACACCCTTGGAGACCATGTCATGAACGCCCCTACCGCTGCTTCCGTTCTCGCCCCCACGGTCAAATTGCTGATTGACGGCCAGCTTGTCGAGTCGCGCACCACCCAGTGGCGCAACGTGGTCAACCCCGCGACCCAGCAGGTGCTGGCACGCGTGCCGTTTGCCACGCCCGAGGAAATCAACCTGGCCGTGAGCAGCGCCAAGAAGGCGTTCGCGACCTGGAAGAAGACGCCGATCGGCACGCGCGCGCGCATCTTTCTCAAGCTGCAGCAGCTGATACGCGAAAACATGGGCGAACTTGCCGCCCTGCTCACGGCCGAGCAAGGCAAGACCCTGGCCGACGCCGAAGGCGATGTCTTTCGCGGCCTCGAAGTCGTCGAGCACGCGGCCGGCATAGGCAACCTGCAGCTGGGCGAGCTGGCCAACAACGTCGCCAACGGCGTCGATACCTATTCCATACTGCAGCCGCTGGGCGTGTGCGCGGGCATCACGCCATTCAACTTCCCGGCCATGATTCCGCTGTGGATGTTCCCCATGGCGATCGCCACCGGCAACACCTTCGTGCTCAAGCCTTCGGAGCAGGACCCCATGGTCACCATGCGCCTGTGCGAGCTGGCGGTCGAAGCCGGCCTGCCCGCGGGCGTGCTCAATGTCATCCATGGCGGCGAAGACGCGGTCAACGCCATCTGCGACCACCCCGACATCAAGGCCGTGAGCTTTGTCGGCTCGACCCAGGTCGGCACCCATGTCTACAACCGCGCCAGCCTTGCCGGCAAGCGCGTGCAATGCATGATGGGCGCGAAGAACCACGCCATCGTGCTGGCCGACGCCAACAAGGAGCAGACGCTCAACGCACTGGTCGGCGCCTCGTTTGGCGCGGCCGGCCAGCGCTGCATGGCGGTCTCCACGGCCGTGCTCGTCGGCGAGGCGCAAAACTGGATTCCCGAGCTGATCGCCAAGGCACGCACGCTCAAGGTGAGCGCCGGCGTCGAGTCGGGCACCGATGTCGGTCCGGTCGTCTCCTGCGCGGCGCTGGCGCGCGTCGAAGGCCTGATTGCGCGCGGCGAAGTCGAAGGCGCCAAGCTTGAACTCGACGGCCGCAAGCCCACCGTGGAAGGCTATGCCAACGGCAATTTCGTCGGCCCGACCATCTTCAGCGGCGTCAAGCCCGGCATGGCGATCTACGACCAGGAAATCTTCGGCCCCGTGCTGTGCCTGATGGCCGCCGACACGCTGGACGACGCGATTGCACTGATCAACGCCAATCCGAATGGCAACGGCACGGCGATCTTCACGCAGTCGGGCGCGGCGGCGCGCAAGTTCCAGGAAGAGATCGACGTCGGCCAGGTCGGCATCAACGTGCCGATTCCCGTGCCCGTGCCCATGTTCTCGTTCACCGGCAGCCGCGCTTCCAAGCTTGGCGATCTGGGCCCCTACGGCAAGCAGGTGGTGTTGTTCTACACCCAGACCAAGACCGTGACCGCGCGCTGGTTTGACGACAGCACCACAGCGGCGCGCGTCAACACCACCATCAGCTTGAAGTAAAGCATTCCAAGCCCCCCTGAACCTGAACGGCTGCGCCGCTTCCCCCAAAGGAGCGCAGCCGTTTTTGGGG
>JBBKVU010000433.1:0-4690 GCA_037968595.1 Comamonas sp. | reverse complement strand
CAGCGCCACCCCGGCGGGCGCGCCCGCGGCGTAGGCGCCGTACATTGCCACGCCGACCCAGGCCATGACCTTGCCGGCGTTGTGCGGCCCGACCAGACCCACGCCCCAGCTCAGCGCGCCGGTCACCACCAGGCTCTCGGCGCAGCCCAGCAGCAAGCGGCCCAGCAACAGCACGCCTACCGACGTCGCGGGCGTGGCCACAAAGGCCAGGGAGGCGAGATAGGCCAGGCCCGAGCAGGCCGCAAGCACCCAGCCCGCGATGACCGCGCGCTTGGCCCCGCGCGTATCGACCAGCGCCCCGGCCCAGGCGCGCGACAGCAGTGCCGCGGCGAATTGCGCGCCTATGACCACGCCGACGACCAGCGTGCCCATGCCGAGGCTGTCGTGCAGATGCAGCGGCAGCACCGGCAGGGGCAGGCCTATGGTCAGAAAGCCGACGAACACCGCCAGCGCGATGGGCAGCAATTGACTGAAGACATTGGCTTGCGCCTGGTGGCTGGCCGCGGGAGGCGGCGCAGAGGAAGAGGGGGAACGCATGGGGTACTCCAGAACACGAGCAATTGCTCAATAATGCCTAGAATATGAGCTGTTGCTCACGTTGAAAACTCGCGTTCGGAACCTCCCATGCCATCCCTGCCACAACCAAGAAGGACGCCGCGCCAGGCCCGATCCCAGGCGCTGGTAGAGGCCATTCTCGAGGCCACGGCTCGCATTCTGGCCGAGCGCGGCTACGCCGGAACCAACACCAATCTGGTGGCCGAGCGCGCCGGCGTGAGCGTCGGCTCCGTCTACCAGTACTTTCCGAACAAGGACTCGCTGGTGACCGCGCTGCACGAGCGCCATGCGGCGCAGATGTACACGGTGATCGACACCGTGCTGGCCAACAGCCAGCCGCGCACGCTGCGCGCCCACATCGAGGCCATGGTGCATGCGCTGCTGGCGGCGCACCGCGTCGAGCCGGAACTGCACCGCGTGCTGGAAAAGGAATTTCCATTCTTCGATGCGCCCAAGGACCAGAGCCCGGCGGACAACAGCATCCAGCAGCGGGTGCGCGCTTTGCTGGAGCAGCATCGCGACGAGATCGCGCCGCGCAACCGCGATCTGGCCACCTGGGTGGTGCTGCAGACGCTGGACTCGCTGGTGCATGCGGCGGTGATCGATGCACCGCAGCAGTTTGCGGCCGGCGCGGTCGAGCGCGCCATTGTCGAGGTGCTGATGGGCTACCTGGCCGGGGCCGCGCACTAGGCGCGAGCAGAAAAAAAAGAGCGCTGCGGCGCTCTTTTTTCCTGCAGCGGCAAACTCAGGCTTCGCCGCGGCGCGCGAGCAAACTGCGATAGATCAGCGCGCCGATGGCGGCGCCGGCCAGCGGCGCGACCCAGAACAGCCACAGCTGGTCCATGGCGACGGCCGGGCCGAAAAGCGCCGGGCCGGTGCTGCGCGCCGGGTTGACCGAGGTATTGGTCACGGGAATCGAGATCAGGTGGATCAGCGTCAGGCACAGGCCTATGGCCAGGCCGGCAAAGCCTTCGGCGGCGCGCAGCGCCGTGGCGCCCAGAATCACGATCAGGAACACCGCGGTCAGCACCGCTTCGGTGACCAGCGCCGCGACCAGGCCATAGCCCGCGGGAGACGCCGCGCCAAAGCCGTTGGTGGCGAAGCCGCCGATGTCGGCGCCGGCCTTGTCCGTGGCAATCAGGTACAGCAGCGCGGCGGCCGCCACGGCGCCCAGCACCTGGGCAATCACATAGCCGGGCAGTTCGGCGGCCCGAAAGCGCCCGCCTATCACCAGGCCCAGCGAGACCGCGGGATTGAAGTGGCCGCCCGACACCGGGCCGAGCGCGTAGGCGGCGGTGAGCACTGTGAGGCCGAAGGCCAGCGCCACGCCGGCCCAGCCTATGCCGACTTCGGGAAACGCCGCGGCCAGCACCGCGCTGCCGCAGCCGCCGAAAGTCAGCCAGAACGTGCCGACGAATTCGGCCGACCATTTATTGAGATTGCTGTACATATCATCTCCGCCTGCCAGGGCAGAAACACCGGAGTAGGCGCCCGGAATCGCGCACTGCACCTCGCATTCGGGGCCAGCGTCTGGTTTATATCCGCGATAGGCTTTGACAATTGTCAAGCATCTTCAAGCGGGTGGGCTGGCCCTTGATAATGCCGGCCAAGGCCTCATTTGCAGCCTAGTTTGAAGTCGCAACCCGTCAGAAAATCCCATTTCCACCTTATGAGCAAGCAAACCCATTCCTTCCAGGCCGAAGTCGCGCAGCTGTTGCACCTGGTGACGCACGCGCTGTACTCCAACAAGGAAATCTTTTTGCGCGAGCTGGTCTCGAATGCGTCAGACGCCTGTGACAAGCTGCGCTTTGAAGCGCTGAACAACACCGCGCTCTACGAAGACCAGCCCCAGCTTGAAGTGCGGGTCTCGTTTGACCAGGCCGCGCGCACGCTGACCATTGCCGACAACGGCATAGGCATGAGCCAGCAGGAAGCCATTGACCACCTGGGCACGATTGCCAAGAGCGGCACCAAGGACTTCATGCGCAAGCTCTCGGGCGACCAGCAGTCCGACGCCCAGCTGATCGGCCAGTTCGGCGTGGGCTTCTACTCGGGCTATATCGTCGCCGACAAGATCACCGTCGAATCGCGCCGCGCGGGCCTGCCCGCCGAAGAAGGCGTGCGCTGGGTCAGCGGCGGCACGGGTGACTTCGAAGTCGAGCAGATCACGCGCGCCCAGCGCGGCACGTCCGTCACGTTGCACCTGCGCGACGACGCCGACGAATACCTCAACGCCTGGAAGATCAAGCAGATCATCGGCAAGTATTCCGACCACATCAGCCTGCCCATCCTGATGGAAAAGGAAGAGTGGAAGGACGGCGAACTGCTGGTTCCCGGCGACGAGAACGGCGGCCGCCAGCCCGGCGGCATGGTCAAGACCGGCGAATGGGAAACCGTCAACCAGGCCAGCGCCCTCTGGACCCGCCCCAAGAAGGACGTGACCGAGGAGCAGTACCAGGAGTTCTACCGCGCGATCAGCCATGATTCCGAGAACCCGCTGACCTGGGCGCACAACCGCGTCGAAGGCAATGCCGAGTACACGCAGCTGCTGTTCATTCCGGCCAAGGCCCCGTTCGACCTGTGGAACCGCGACAAGAAGGCCGGCGTCAAGCTCTACGTCAAGCGCGTGTTCATCATGGACGACGCCGAAGCCCTGCTGCCCAGCTACCTGCGCTTCGTCAAGGGCGTGATCGATTCCGCCGATCTGCCGCTCAACGTCAGCCGCGAGCTGCTGCAGGAAAGCCGTGACGTCAAGCTGATCCGCGAAGGCTCGACCAAGCGCGTGCTGTCCATGCTTGAAGACCTGGCCAAGCACGACCGGCATGCAGCGCCTGCTGCCGATGCTGCGGCAGCCGATGCTGCGCCAGCCGATGCTGCGGCAGCCGGTGCTGTGACCGATGTCGTCAGCGACGAGGACAAGGCCAAGGAGGGCAAGTACAGCGCGTTCTACGCCGAATTCGGCGCCGTGCTCAAGGAAGGCCTGGGCGAGGACTTCGGCAACCGCGAACGCCTGGCCAAGCTGCTGCGCTTTGCCTCGACTTCCAGCGATGCCGTGAGCGTCTCGTTTGCCGACTACAAGGCGCGCATGAAGCCCGGCCAGGACGCGATCTACTACATCACGGCCGACACGCTGTCCGCCGCCAAGAACAGCCCGCAGCTGGAAGTCTTCAAGAAGAAGGGCATTGAAGTGCTGCTCATGACGGACCGCGTCGACGAGTGGGCACTGAACTACCTGAACGAATTCGACGGCACGCCGCTGCAGTCCGTGGCCAAGGGCGCCGTCGACCTGGGCGACCTGCAGGACGAAGCCGAGAAGAAGGCCGCGGAAGAAGCCGCCGAAACCTTCAAGCCGCTGCTGGCCAAGCTCAAGGAAGCGCTCAAGGACAAGGCCGACGACGTGCGCGTGACCACGCGCCTGGTTGACTCCCCGGCCTGCCTGGTGGTCAAGGACGACGCGATGAGCAACCAGCTCGCGCGCCTGCTCAAGCAGGCCGGCCAGTCGGCGCCCGAAGTCAAGCCGGTGCTTGAAGTCAACGCCGAGCACCCGCTGGTCAAGAAGCTCGATGGCTCGGTGCATTTCCATGACCTGGCCCACATCCTGTTCGACCAGGCACTGCTGGCCGAAGGCGGCCTGCCCGAAGACCCGGCGGCCTATGTCAAGCGCGTGAACGCGCTGCTGGTGTAATTTCCGGCTGCGCTCCCCGGCCAATCCCCTGTGCTTTCGGGCCGGGGGATTTTTTGTTTTTGGCGGCTTGGCCGTTCCCCCTTCGACGGGCTCAGGGCGAACGGTTTCCCCGCTCGTGGTGGGCATGGCTCGGCGCCCCCGTCGAACCATCAACGGCGTGTCCTCAAATAGGTCAAACCGGATACCGGCGCATGGCTACTCGCCAAAGCTCCCGCCTGCTGCAAAATGACCCCCATGTACTCGTTTGCCATCCCCCGTCTTGCCGCCGTCGCTGTTCTGCTTGCCGCCCTCGCGGGCTGCAATTCCATGGGCGTGGGCATTGGCATTCCCGTGGGCCCGCTGTCGGTCGGTGTGGGCCTGGGCAGCGGCGGTCCGAGCCTGGGGGTGGGCACGGGCGTGGGACCGGTGGGCGTCGGGGTCGGCGTGCATCCCGGTGGCCAGGTCACGGGT
>JBBKVU010000432.1:0-9066 GCA_037968595.1 Comamonas sp. | reverse complement strand
AATCCGCCCTCATGAAAAGGAGGTCCGCCATGATCACCCGCACCCTCTGGCTTGCCCTTCCCCTGGCCGCCACCTTGCTGCTGGCCGGCTGCGCCAGCACCACGCCGCACTACGACGCGCGTTTTGGCGACGCCGTGCGCAGCGCCCGCACGCAGATGACGATCAACCCCGATGCGGGCCTGGCCCTGGGCGCGGGCGTCGACGGCGCCAGCGGAATGGACGGGCGCAGCACGCGCCAGACCATGCAGCGCTACGAGCAAAGCTACAAGTCGCCGCCGCAGGCGGTCAATGTGATCAACATCGGCGGCTCGCTGGGCGGCAGTTCGGCCGGCGGCGGCGAGACGCCATAGACCGCGGTATTCCTGTCCATTCCCCTGGCCAGTCAATGCATTGAATTGAATTGAATTGAATTGAAAAGGAGTCCAGACCGCATATCGGCCTTGCACGCCACCCACCGGTCCACAGGCCGGCGTTCTCCAGCGCAGTTCTCTTTCCTTATTCACTCAAGAGGTTTGATCATGTCCAACATCGCTCAACAATTTGGCAATTCCCTGCAGTCCTTTGCATGCGACGAAGAAGGCGCGCAAGTCATCGAGTACGCCCTCGTGGTGGCGGTGGTGTCGATTGGACTCATCTTGCTGATGAAGTCGTCGATCAGCACCACGCTGTTCACCGATTGGCTCACCAAGGTCAAGGCCTGCCTGACCAACAGCGCTGCCTGTGTGTAGCTGCCTTGCCTGCCAGCAGCAGCCTTTGTCGCCGGTGGGGCGAAAGGGCTTTGCGCTGGCGCATCGCCTCCACTTCTTCTCCACCATGCGCCATGAAAAACCATCCGCACCCACGGTCCCGCCCCGGGCCCTCGCGCGATGCTGCTGCACCGCGGCACCAGCATGGCGCGTTTCTCATCACCTTTGCGCTGTTCATGCTGTTCCTGCTGGGATTCATGGGCATCGCACTGGATTTCGGTCGGCTGTTCGTCGTCAAGAGCGAGTTGCAGACGGCCATGGACAGTTGCGCGCTGGCGGCGGCGCGCGAGCTCAACGGACAGACTGACGCCCTTGTCCGCGCTCGGAGCGCGGGCCTGGCGGCGGGCAACGGCAACCGCGTCAATCTGCAATCCGCCGCCTGGAACGGCCAGGGCCAGCTCACCGGCGCCGACATCGGCTTTCGCGACTCGGCTTACGCCGTCACCGCATCGGCCACCCTCGCGCGCTATGCCGAATGCCAGTACACCATGGGCGGCATCAAGCTCTGGCTGCTGCAGGCAATGGGCGCTTTCACGGGCGACAGCGGCAATTGGTCGGGCAGCGGCACCGTGGCCGCGCGCGCGGTCGCCACCCGGGGCATTGCCCAAAGCGCCTGCCCGGTGCCGGTGCAGCTCAAGCAAGCCAGGTTCCAGGCGCTGGCCCGGGGCGACTGGGTGGTCGTCCTGAGCAAATCGGGCAGCAGCGGCAGCGATTTCGGCTGGGCCAACCTGGACGGCAGCACCAGCGCCACCGAAACCTGGGCCGAGATGGAAGGCAAATACTGCAGCACCAAGCTGGGCGACACCATAGGCACGGGCGGCGTGAAGGCCTCGGTTTTCGAATACTGGAATCATCGCTTCGGCATATACAAGAACAGCGCCGCGACCCCGGCCCAGGACCCGAACGCCAGCCGTCCCGATTACACGGGCTATATCTATACCGCGACGAACTGGCCTGCGGGCCGCAATGCCTACGACGGCAGCTCGGGCGCCATCCCCAATTTCAAGGCGCAACGCCAGGCCTTCGCGCCTTGCGGACCCGACTGTCCGGTCAAGGGGCAGGAAGTGGCGCTGGGCGCCGGCCCGCTGCAGGCCCATGGCGCAGATCGTCGCCTGGTGCTGCTGCCGGTGGTCAGCGCCAGCGGCACCGTGGTCGATTTCGCCTGCATGCTGATGCTGCAGCCCATACCGACACCGGTCAAGGATGACATCCAGCTGGAGTTCCGTGGCAAGGCCGGCGACCTCGACAGCCCCTGCACGACCACCGGTCTGCCCGGCGGCACGATAGGCCCCCTGGTACCCACGCTAGTGAGGTGAAACCATGCGCAAACACCGTGAACAACAGGGGGCGGCGCTGATCGAGCTGGCGCTGGCCATACCCTTCATGATTCTGCTGAGCATGATGGTCATCGAGTTCGGCCGCGCGCTGTACGAGTACAACACGGTGACCAAGTCGGTGCGCGATGGCGTGCGCTATCTGTCGACCAAGACCCCCAACACGCTGTGCGCCGACGCAAGAAACCTGGTGGTCTACGGCAGCGTGGGCACGGGCAGCACGCCGCTGGCGCCCGGCCTCACCACCGGCGCCGTCAGCTGTACCTGGCAGACCGCGGGCAGCTTTCCCTTGATCGATACCGTGACCGTCACCGTGACTGGCTACCGTTTCCAGTCCATGGTCAGCAGCGTGTTCGGCACCGCATTGACCGATGGCGGCATCACGTTTGGCGCGATCTCCGCGACGATGAGGACGCAGACATGAAACACCTCACACAGCGCGGATCCACGCTCATCGAGTTTGCCCTGGGCTTGCTCATCTTCCTGATGTTCCTGCTGGGCGTGGTGGACTTCAGTCGCATGCTCTACACCTGGGGCGCGGCCAACGAGGCCACGCGCGCCGGGGCGCGCTACGCCGTGGTCTGCGACGACCAGGCGCACAGCGCCCAGGTGCTGGCCTACATGCAGGCCAGGCTGCCCCAGGTCACCGCAGTGGCCATTGCCTGGACGCCGAGCGGCTGCACGACGGCCAACTGCCAAGGCGTCACGGTAAGCATTCCGCAGGGAGGGCTGAAGTTCCAGTGGATAGCTCCCATCGTCGGTTCCGGCCTGCAGGCGGCGATCGACGTGCCCCAGTTCTCGACCTACCTGCCACGCGAAGCCATGCGCAAGGACCTCAACAGCGAAGCGGCCTGCGCCAACTAACCACGGTATCCGTATCATGAAAATCGCCATCATCTCCCCCAGCCCTGGCCACCTCCAGGAGATGGCCCATGCGCTGCAGGCATTCCCGCATCAGGTGCTCACCTTCGAGGGCGGGAAGACGCGCATGCCCACCATTGCCGAGCAGGAGCGCCCTGACCTGATGGTGGTCGACGGCATGTGCTGCGATCCTGGCGACCTGGCGCCGGTCGAATACGTGACCACCCACCACCCGCGCATCGCGGTGGTGCTGCTGTGCGCCCAGCAGACGCCCGAGTTCCTGCTGCAATCGATGCGGGTGGGCGTGCGCGAGGTGCTGACTTCGCCCGCGCCGGCGCAGTCGCTGCTCGATGCCGTGACGCGCATTGGCGCGCGGCTGCAGGACGGCGCGCCGCATCATGCCGCGGGCCAGGTGATGGCTTTTGTGTCCTGCAAGGGCGGCAGCGGCGCCACCTTTCTGGCCAGCAACCTCGGCTGGATGCTGGCGCGCAAGCATTCCGTGCTGCTGATGGACCTGAACCTGCAATTCGGCGATGCGCTGGCCTATCTGCACGAGGGCAGGCCGGCCTCGACGCTGGCCGACGTGGCGCGCGACATCCGCCGGCTCGATGCCTCGTTTCTCGCCGCCAGCACGGTGAAGATCACGCCGCGTCTGCATGTGCTGGCCGCGCCCGAGGACGCCATGCACGCCATGGAGGTGGAACCGCTGCAGGTGGATGCCATCTTGCAGCTGGCGGCCGCGCACTATGAGTTCGTGCTGCTGGACATGGGGCGCGTGCTGGACCCGTTGGCGCTGCGCGTGCTGGACAGGGCCCAGATCATCGCGCCCGTGCTGCTGCCCAATGTGCCCGCCGTGCGCAATGCGCAAAAGCTGCTGCGCATGTTCCAGGACCTGGGTTATGCGCAAAGCCGCCTGCATCCGGTGCTCAACCGACTCGACCGGCGCAGCGAGATTGGCCTGCCCGAAGTCCGCAAGGCGCTGGGTCTGGCCCAGCAATGGCACAGTTTTTCCGATGCCCCCCAGGAAGTGCAGACGGCCATCAACGCCGGCCTGCCGCTGGCCGAATCCAGCCGCGGCAGCGCCGTGGTGCGCGAGCTTGCAGCCTGGGCCGATGTGCTGGCCCCCCAGGCCCATGAAGACGGCAGTGGGCTTTTGAACCGGCTATTTCGCCGCGCCTGACAGCCGCCGCTGCCTACAAGGAGAAGGTCATGTCACTACGAGACTTGCTTGCCAGCCCTGCGACCCGCAATGCCAAGCCCGCGCTGCAGGCCGTTGCCGTGCCCGCGGCGGTGGACCCTGAGGCAAGGCCCGAGGCCGCGCCCGCGCCCGTGCCGGTCACTCCGCTGTACGGTCACTCCGCGCCTTATCTGGCACTGCGCGGTCGCATCCATGCCAAGTTGCTGGAGCGCTTCGACCTGGCCGCGCTTGAGTCACTGTCGGCGCAGACACTGCAGCATGAAATCGCGGCGATGACCGAACGTCTGCTGCAGGAGGACCCTGAGGCGATCAACGACCTGGAAAGAAAGCTGCTGATCCGCGACATACAACATGAGATGCTGGGATTCGGGCCGCTGGAGCTGCTGATGGCGGATCCTGCGGTCTCGGACATCCTGGTCAATCGCCACGACCAGATCTATGTCGAGCGCCACGGCCGGCTGGAACTCACGCCCGTGGTCTTCTCCGATGAAAAGCATTTGCTGCGCATCATCGACAAGATCGTCTCGCGCATAGGTCGGCGCATCGATGAATCCAGCCCCATGGTCGATGCCAGGCTGCCGGACGGCTCGCGCGTGAATGCGGTGATTGCGCCGGTCGCACTCGACGGGCCCATGATGTCGATCCGGCGCTTTGCGCGCACGCCGCTGCGCATGGAGAACCTGATCAGCGATCTCAAGAGTCTGACGCCGGGCATGGCCCTGGTGCTGGAGGCGCTGACCCGGGCCAAGGTCAACATGATCATCTCGGGCGGCACCGGCGCCGGCAAGACCACGTTGCTCAATATTCTCTCGGGCTTCATTCCCGTGACCGAGCGCGTGGTGACCATAGAGGATGCCGCCGAACTGCAGCTGCAGCAGCCGCATGTGGTGCGCATGGAGACGCGCCCGCCCAACATCGAGGGCCGCGGCGAGATCACCCAGCGCTCGCTGGTGCGCAACGCTCTGCGCATGCGCCCGGACCGCATCATCATCGGCGAGGTGCGCGGCGCGGAGGCCGTGGACATGCTGCAGGCCATGAACACCGGCCATGAAGGTTCGCTGACCACCATCCATGCCAACACGCCGCGCGACTCGCTGGCGCGGCTGGAGAACATGGTCGGCATGGCGGGGCTGAACCTGCCGCACCAGGCCGCGCGCCAGCAGATAGCCTCGGCGATCACGGTGGTGGTCCAGGTGCTGCGGCTGACGGACGGAAAACGCAAGATCACCAGCATCCAGGAGATCACCGGCATGGAGGGTGACGTCGTCACCATGCAGGAGATCTTTGCCTTCATCCAGACCGGCGTGGGCAGCGGCGGCGAGGTGCAGGGCTACTTCCATGCGACGGGCGTGCGGCCGAAGTTTGCCGACCGCTTCCAGGGCCTGGGCATTGTGCTGCCGGAAACGGTGTTCGATCCCGCGCGCCATTACCAGTGAACCGGGAGCCGCCATGTCGTCCTTCTTTTCATCCCATTCGTTTCTTGTCATTCTCGCGCTGGTCTTTGTTGCCGTGCTGCTGATGCTCGAGGCCGGGCGCATGCTGTGGAAGCAGTACAAGAGTCCCGAGGCCAAGCGGCTGGAGCGCCGGCTGCGGGCGCTGTCCGCGGCCCACGACCGCAGCGCACCGACAAAGCTGGTCAAGGAGCGCGCGCTGAGCGACATACCGCGGCTGCAGCGCGCGCTGCAGCGCACGCCGCGCGCCTACCAGCTCGATCGCATGCTCGTGCAGTCCGGCCTGGACTGGACGGTTTCTGGTCTTCTGCTGGGCTGCGCGATGCTGTGGGTGTTGGGCGCGCTGGTGGTCGTGATCCTGGGCCAGCCCCTGGTGCTGGCCATCCTGGCGGGCGCCGCGCTGGGGCTGCTGCCACTGCTTTACCTGCAGCGCCAGCGGCGCCTGCGCCTGGCGCTGATGGAGCGCCAGCTGCCCGAAGCGCTGGACCTGATGACGCGCGCGCTGCGCGCCGGCCATGCTTTTTCCTCGGGCCTGCAGATGGCGGGCGATGAATTGGCCGAGCCGATTGCCGGCGAGCTGCGCCTGGTGCACGACGAAATCAACTACGGCACTTCGCTGCCGCAGGCCTTGGTCAACCTGAGCGAGCGCGTGCCCATCACCGATCTGCGCTATTTCGTGGTCGCAGTGCTCATACAGCGCGAATCGGGCGGCAACCTCACGGAGATGCTGGTGAATCTGAGCCGCCTGATTCGCGAGCGGCTCAAGCTGCACGACAGGGTGCGCGTGCTTTCCGCCGAAGGACGGATGTCGGCCTGGATCCTGGGCCTGATGCCGTTCGGACTGGCGGCCCTGCTCAACCTGCTGAACCCCGAATTCATGTCCGCGCTGTGGACCGACCCCATAGGCATCACCATCTTGAAATGGCTGGCCGCCTTGATGGTGATAGGCATTCTGATGCTGCACCGCATTGTGCGCATCCGGGTATGAGACGGGTATTGAACGCAAGGAGTCCGCCATGCTGATCGTCGCCGTGCTAACTTTCATTGCCCTCATGCTGGCCGCAGGCGCCATGTTCTTCTGGATGGCACCGACGGCCACCGAGCAACGCCTGCAGGCGCTGGCGCCGGCTGCCCAGGACCGCGGCTGGACTGAAACCGTGGTCAAACTGGTGGGTCCGTTTGCCCACTTCTCGCTGCCCGCGGCGGGCCTGGACGCAACGCCTTTGCGCCTGCGTTTTCTCAACGCCGGAATACGCCATGAAAGCGCGCCGTTGCTTTACTACGGCGCCAAGACACTGCTGGCGCCGGTCGCGGCGCTGGCGGTCTATTCGCTGATGCTGACCGCGGGCGCGACGGACAGCACCGAGCGCCTGTTCTATCCCCTGTTGGCCGCGCTCGTGGCCTGCTACCTGCCCAATCTCGTGCTGCGCCGCCTGGCCGCGCGCCGCAAGCGCGAGATCTTCGAGAGCTTTCCCGATGCCGCCGATCTGATGCTGGTCTGCGTGGAAGCCGGCATGGGGCTGGACGCCGCGCTGGGCAAGGTGGCCGATGAAATCCGCATCAAGAGCGCGGCACTGGCGGACGAGCTGCATTGGACCAATCTGGAAATGCGTGCCGGCAGCACGCGCGAGAAGACCTTGCACAATCTTGCCGCGCGCACCGGCGTGGACGAAATCCATTCCTTTGCCGCGATGCTGACGCAGGCCGACCGCTTTGGCACCAGCATCGGCGATTCGCTGCGGGTGTTCTCCGATGATCTGCGCCACAAGCGGCAGATGCGCGCCGAGGAACTGGCCGCCAAGATACCCACCAAGATGCTGCTGCCGCTGGTGCTGTGCATCTTTCCGGCCATCGTCATGGTGGTGCTTGGCCCGGCGCTGATCGGCATCCTGCGCACCGTGCTGCCGATGATGGCTGGCAACGGCTGAAGGGCCTGCGTGTCACGCAAGTTGCCCGCAGGACGCCGACCTGTGGTGCAATGCAATGGCGCTGGTCGTCAGCGTATTTCGGGATACTGCCATGCAGAAAATCGTCGGGAAAATCCTTGCCATCGCCGCTTTCGCCGCGCTGGCCAATGCCAGCTTCGCACAAGACAAACAGCCCACACCGCAGCAGAAACTGATGGGCACCTGCAACACCGAAGCCACGGGCAAGAAGGGCGATGAGCGCAAGGCGTTCATGAAGGCCTGCCTCTCCGACGGCAAGAAGCTGCAGCAGGAACGCATGAAGTCGTGCAATACCCAGGCCACGGGAAAGAAGGGCGATGAGCGTAAATCCTTCATGGGGGAATGTCTGAAGAAATAATATTTCCCCCGGGCCGGCCCCATGGCGGCCCGGTCTCCCTTGCGCAGGCGCAGCGCGACGGGAAATAGCTGCGGCGTCAGAGGCAGCGTATTCTTGCTTTCGGCGGCCAGCCCTGGGTCCATGCGCCTGCAGTTTTTCTCGGCAAGCAGAAAAAAGCCCGGTCATTTTGTTGCGACTGGCTGTTTTTCCCTGCGCTCTTCCTCTTCTTTTCAGCTCTCGCTTATTGCCAGTCCCCGCATGGGATAGGTGAGGTGTTTTCTTAATTAATTTAAGTTAATCGATAATTTTCGTCAATGATGCGGAAGTGGAAGCACTTCTACATATCCGTCAATCCCCACCTGTAGGCCGGCAGCGCATTATAAAAGTACCCAATTAAAAATAAGTAGGTAATAAAAGCGATGGATTGATTTTTTCAATCAGCAGAATGACGCTGCATTCGTCGGGGGAGCGTAGCTGGAACACAGCGTCGTTTGGGGGAGTTAATACTGGTTTTGTTACAAAAAAATAGATTTCTCACGATGGCTCTTTGAAACAGGTAGTTTTAGATTTTTGTGGAATTCGGTTAATCTTTATTTCAAATGCCTTGATTTTCTCCTTGCCCTGCTTCTGGAGTGGCCATGAACTTCCTCGCGAAAATTGCACCGCTGCGCCAATCTGGCAATGTCAGTCAGGGCATGGAGTTTTCCAGTGGCTTGCGCCTTGCCGAACCCAGTCGGGTTTATCTGGATATCGCTCCCGGCGATGTCTCTAGCTTTAGCCGCATCGGCAATGACCTGGTAATGGTGGTCTGCGGGGAGGCGATACGGATCGAGGGTTTCTTTCTCCCCGAGGCCCAGAGCGCGCTTTTTCTGCGCGGCGTCGAGGGCCAGGCCTTGCAGGTGGAGTTTGCGGACGCCGGGCTCGATGGTGCAATCATTGCCCGTTTCATTCCGCTGCTGGAAGCCGCGCCATTTGAATCGCTGACCGCGTCCGCAGCGTGCCTGATTGCACCGGATTCCGCGCTGGAGTCCGGACTGCAGGCCGCGCCCGGGCTGTCCACGCTGGGCGGCGTGCTGGGTGCAGTGCTGCTGGGCTCGGCCGTCGTGGGTGCGAGCTCGCGCTCCTCGTCCAGCCCCGATCCCGGGGGGCCTGCGCCCGACAACCGCGCGCCGCAGTTTCTCTCGGCCAGGGTC
>JBBKVU010000431.1:0-3331 GCA_037968595.1 Comamonas sp. | reverse complement strand
GTCCAGTCGCTGGGCGATGTCGATCTGCTTTTCCTCGTGCAGGCCATGGGCGAGATAGACCTCGCGCGCGCGCGCCGGCAGCGCGGCCAGCGCCGCTTCGACCACCGCCACCGCCTGGCGGTACATCGCCGAGTCGGCAACGTCGGGAGCCTGGGCCGGCGACAGCGCGTCGATCTGCGCGCATTCGGCCAGATGCATCTGCATCCAGTGGCCGCGGCGCAGATGGTTCATCACCAGGTTGTGCGAGATGGTGAACAGGTAGGCGCGCGGATCGGCCAGCGCGATGTCCTTCTCGGGCGTGCGCTCGGCAATGCGCAGCCAGGTGTCATGCGCCAGCGCGCGCGCCTCGTCCACGTTGCCGGTGCGCCGCGCGAGGTAGCGCACCAGTTCGGCATAGTGCTGGGAGAACGCGCCAAGGAGGGCGCTGTGCGAGGGCGAGGAGGGCGTCATGGGCGCTGGAATCATAGCGCATAATGAGAATGATTCTCAATATGATGGCCGTCCCCATGGACTTGGGCCTCTACGCGCCGGCGAAATCATGCGCTGCCGCCAGCAGCCACTCGCGCAGCCCGGCCACCGCGTCGCTGGTCGGGCGCGAGTCGGGCGTCACGAAGTAGTAGGCGTTGGGTGAACGCAGGAAGTGCTGGACGGGGGAGAGCAGCTCGCCCTTGACCAGATACTGCTCGACCAGGAAGCGCGGCACCAGGCCCACGCCCAGGCCGGCCAGCACGCCGCTGATGACCATGGTGTGGTGCTCGAAGCGCGGGCCTCCCATGGGATTGTCCAGGTCGATGCCCGCGGACTCTATCCACAGCTTCCAGTCAAGCGCGCGCGAGGCCAGGTGCAGCCGGGGCGCGGTGGCCACTTCCATCTCGGACACCGTCGTTCGTCCGGCAAAGAAATCGGGGCGACAGACCACAATCGATTCCTCGCCGAACATCAGGTCGGTGCGCGCTCCCGGATAGACATCCGAGCCGAAATGAATGGACGCGTCATAGGGCGCGCCGTCAAAGAAAAAGACGCTGGTCATGGCGCTGATGTTGACCACCACCTGAGGATGCCTGGCGTAGAAATCGGGCAGGCGTGGAATCAGCCATTCGACGGCCAGCGTGGGCACGCAGGCCAGCTCGATGATGCCGCCCGAGCCCTGGTGCGCCATCAGGTCGAGCGTGTTGCGTTCCAGCTGTCCCAGCACCTCGCGCACCTGGCGGCTGTAGGCGGCGCCGGCCGCGGTCAGCGTCACGCGCTTGTTGGCGCGCCGAAACAGCTCGACTCCGAGGAATTTCTCCAGCGCGATGATCTGCCGCGATACCGCGCTTTCTGTGATGAACAGGTCTTTTGCCGCGCGGCGCAGATTGAGGTGCGAAGCCGCAGCCTCGAAGGCCCGCAGGCTGCTCAGGCTGGGAATGCGTTGTCTCATGGGAAGGGCTACTTGATGACTTTTGGTTGTCATTATAGGTAAATAATTCGCTTTGGAGAGTTGGCTTGATGAGTAATGATGCCGGCCATCACCCTCTCAGCGTGAGCGTGTGATGTCGGCCCGGAGCAAGCCGACCCAACCCATAAGGAAATATAAAATGAAGCGTCTCGTCCGTTCCCTTGTCCAGGCCAGCGTCGTGGCCGGCACCCTGGTCTCCGCCGTCGCCATCGCTGCGCCGTTCCCTGAAAAGCCGGTGCGCATCATCGTCCCGTATCTGGCGGGCGGCACGACCGACATGGTGACGCGCGTGGTCGGCGACCAGCTGTCGCTGCTGTGGAAGCAGCCCGTGGTGGTCGACAACCGTCCCGGTGCCGCAGGCATGGTCGGCACCAGCGGTGCAGCCAATTCTCCGGCCGACGGCTATACGCTGCTGGTCGGCTCGGTGGGCGAGTTCTCCATCAATCCGGCGCTTTACAAAAAGATCGCCTACAACGCCGACACCGACTTCTCGCCGGTCTCGCTGATTGCCCGCGTGCCCAATGTGCTGGTGATCTCGCCGGTGTTTGCCGAGCGCGCGCGCATCCAGAACCTGGCCGATCTGGTGGCCTATGCCAAAGCCCATCCGAAAAGCGTGAACATGGCTTCGGCCGGCGCAGGCACCTCGACCCATCTGGTCGGTGAACTGTTCCAGCGCATGACCAAGATCGAGATGAGCCACATTCCCTACAAGGGAAGCAGCGCCGCGATTGCCGACCTGCTGGGCGGCAGCGTCGATGTGATGTTCGACAACCTGCCGTCCTCGCTGTCGTTCATTCGCTCGGGCAAGCTCAAGGCGCTGGCCGTGACCACCGCGGCGCGCTCGCCTGCGCTGCCTGACGTTCCCACGATTGCCGCGGCCGCCGCGCTGCCCGAATACGACGCCGGCCCCTGGTTTGGCGTGCTGGCGCCCAGCAAGACCCCCGATGCGGTGACCAAGAAGCTCAACGAAGACCTGGTGCGCGTTCTGCAGCTGCCAGCGGTGCAGGCCAAGATGCGCGAAGCGGGCGCCGAGCCCAGCCCGACAACGCGTGCCGAGTTCGCCGAAATCCTCAAGCGCGATCGCGTGAAGTGGGGCGACATCGTCAAGGCTTCCGGCGCCACGGTGGATTGATTCGGCAACGGCGGGGGCGCTGCATCCGACTTCGGCCCCTGCCCATCTTTGGTTACATGATGAGCAATATGAACAGCAATTCCTCCTTTGTCGGCACAGACCAGGTGCGCGCGCGCTTCTCGCACGCCATGTCGGCCATGTACCGGCAGGAAGTGCCGCAGTACGGATCCCTGGTGGATCTGGTGGCCGATATCAACAGCCAGGTGCTGAGCGCCCAGCCCGCGCTGCGCGCGCAATTGGCGCGTGCCGGTGAGATCGAGCGCCTGGATGTGGAGCGCCACGGCGCGATCCGCGTGGGCACGGCGGCCGAGCTGGCAACGTTGCGGCGTCTGTTTGCGGTCATGGGCATGGAGCCCGTGGGCTACTACGACCTGTCGGTGGCCGGTGTTCCCGTGCATTCGACGGCCTTTCGCCCGGTGGGCGATGCGGCGCTGCTGGTCAACCCGTTTCGCGTGTTCACCTCGCTGCTGCGGCTGGAGCTGATTGCCGACCCGGCGCTGCGCCACAAGGCCGCCGAGATCCTGGCGCGGCGCAGCATCTTCACGCCGCGCGTGCTGGAGCTGATTGCCCAATGCGAAGCCGATGGCGGCCTGTCCGCTGAGGATGCCGACGCCTTTGTGCGTGAAGCCCTGGAAACCTTCCGCTGGCACAGCACGGCCACGGTGGACGCAGCCACGTACCGCGCGCTGCAGGCATCGCACCGCCTGGTGGCCGACGTGGTCTGCTTTCGCGGGCCGCACATCAATCACCTGACGCCGCGC
>JBBKVU010000430.1:0-3071 GCA_037968595.1 Comamonas sp. | reverse complement strand
GCGCGGCTCACGGCCGCCTGGGTCACGCACAGCTCCTCGGCGGCGCGGCGAAAGCTGCCCTGGCGACAGACCGCCAGAAAGGCATGCAGTTCGACCAGGGAAGGAGAGCGGATCTTCATGATGAGGCTGATTACATTATGTCATCGCGTCGGATGAAATTGTCGTTTGTCGGCGCCGGCCGGCGTTCGTAATATCGCGCCTTCTTCATCGAGGCAAACATGCACTTCAACAGACGCGAATTCGTAAGCCTGGCCGCGGCCGGAACCCTGGCGCCGCTGGCGGCTGCGCATGCCCAGGCCGCCTACCCATCCAAGCCGATCACGCTGGTCGTGCCGTTCACGCCCGGCGGCTCGGTGGACAACTCGGGCCGGCTGATGGCCGACCGGCTGAGCCGCGAGCTGGGCGTTCCGGTGCTGGTCGACAACAAGGGCGGAGCGGGCGGCGCCATGGGCTCGGTCTACGTCGCCAAGGCCAAGCCCGACGGCTACACGCTGATCGTCACTTCGCAGAGCACGCATGTGGTCAACCCCGCCGTCAACCCCAATCTGCCGTACGACGCGGTCAAGGACTTCGCGCCCATCACGCTGATCGACCGCCTGGCGAATGTGCTGCTGGTCAACGCCGATCTGCCGGTGCGCACGTTTGCCGAACTCGTCAAGTACGCCCAGGCCAATCCGGGCAAGCTGAACTACGCCAGCGCCGGCACGGGCTCGGTCTCGCACCTGAGCATGGAGCTGATGAAGAACCAGGCCAAGCTGCCGATGACGCATATTCCCTACCGCGGCTCGGGCGTGGCGCTCAGCGATCTGCTGGCCGGCCAGGTGCAGCTCACCTGGAACAATCTGTCGTCTAACCTGGCCAACATCCGCAACGGCAAGCTGCGCGCGCTGGCCGTGGCCGCGCCGCAGCGGGTCTCGCAGCTGCCCGACGTGCCCACGTTTGCCGAACTCAAGCTGCCCGATCTGAACCTGACCTCGTGGACCGGCCTGGCAGCGCCCGCCAACACGCCCGCGCCCATCATCGAGCGCCTGTACCAGGCCACGCGCAAGGTGCTGCAGGACCCGGCGACGCGCGCCACCTGGGTGGAGAAGGGCATGATGGTGCCCGAGGACGTCAAGCCCCAGGCCTACCAGGCGGAAATCGTCGAACGCATCAAGTTCTACCAGCGCATCGCCAAGGCCAACAACATCGTTCTCGAATGACCGCCGCCTTCGAACGCCAAGGCGCGTACACGCGCGTCCACGAGTTCCTGCCCTACGAGCAGGAACTCGTGGCCATACGCCGCCATCTGCACCGCAATCCCGAGCTGGCGTTTGCCGAGCACGGCACTTCCGACTTCATCGCGGCCAGGCTGCAGGAGTGGGGCTATGAAGTCACACGCGGCATTGGCGGCACCGGCCTGGTCGGCACGCTGCGCCTGGGCGATGGCGCGCGCCGCCTGGGAATTCGCGCCGACATGGACGCTCTGCCCATCCAGGAGGCCACGGGCGCCGAACATGCGAGCTGCGTGCCCGGGCGCATGCACGCCTGCGGCCATGACGGCCACATGACCATGCTGCTGGGCGCGGCCAAGTACCTGGCGCGCCACCGGCGCTTCAGCGGCACCCTGCACCTGATCTTCCAGCCCGCGGAGGAGCGGGGCTTCGACAGCGGCGGCAAGGCCATGGTCGATGAGGGCCTGTTCGAGCGCTTTGCCTGCGACGCGGTGTATGCGATGCACAACCACCCGGGCATGCCCCAGGGGCGGTTTCTGCTGCGCAGCGGGCCTTTCATGGCCGCGGGCGACCGGGTGTTCGTGAAGATCAACGGCGTCGGCGGCCATGCGGCGCGGCCCCATCTCGCGGTCGATCCGCTGGTCGCGGCCTCGGCCATCGTCATGAGCCTGCAGACCGTGGTGGCGCGCAATGTCGATCCGGCGGAATCGGCGGTGGTGACCGTGGGCCGGCTGCGCGCCGGCGATGCGCTCAACGTGATTCCCGACCACGCCGAGATAGGCATCAGCGTGCGCTCGTTCTCGCCCGAGATGCGCGCGCTGCTCAAGCAGCGCATCTGCGCGCTGATCACGGGCGTGGCCGATGCCCACGGCTGCCGCGCCGAGATCGACTATGTCGAAGGCTATCCGGTGGTGGTCAACGATGCCGATGCGGTGGAGCTTGCGGCCGAGGTGGCGACCGACCTGGTGGGCGCCGACGCCGTGGACCGCGACTTTCCGCGCCTCATGGGCAGTGAAGATTTCGCCTATATGCTGCAGCGCTGCCCGGGAGCGCTGGTGCGCATAGGCAACGGCCCGGCCGAAGGCGGGCGCGGCCTGCACAACCCGAAGTACGACTTCAACGACGTCAACCTGCCTTATGGCGCGGCGTTCTGGAGCCAGCTGGCCGAGCGCTTTTTGCGCTGAGCGCAATGCACCGGCTTGTCGCCGGGACGATCGCGCGCTGGCGGGGGCGCGCGCCCACATAGCGTAAGATTCGCCCCGATCACAGGTGTTTCATGGCGTATTACACGCCAGAAATGAAACGGGAAGCAGGTGCGTGGACCCTCCACAAACCCTGCACTGCACCCGCAACGGTAATCAGAGTATCTGGACACAGGCCATCGCCCACGCCGATGGCGGCCACTGCGCAAGCGGGAAGGCGTGCCCGGGCTTCAGTCCGCTGGACTGAACTCTGTGAGTCCGGAGACCGGCCTGTTGTGAACAAGGCCGCAGCGGGAGTGCATGTGACTTGGTGGACGGCTGCCTGTGCAGCCGCGCCTTGCATTTCTCACCCCTCTGCACAATTCATTCATCCGGCCCGGGACGCGGCCAGACTGACGATTGATTCTGCATGCAGCAAGCATCTGGCGATCTGCCCGCAAGGGCGGGGTGGTGCCTGAGGGGCTCCCTGGCCGCGCCGCTGCATGTCTGTCTTTTGGCGGCCCCGCGCAGTCTCCCATGACGGCGGCTATCAAGGTCCAGGGCTGGTGTCCGACCGCCTGGCAACCGATGCGCGCCCAGGACGGCTGGATGGTGCGCGTGCGCCCGCATTGCGCCGCGCTCAGCGCCGCCCAGTGGCGCGTGCTGGCCGAGCTGG
>JBBKVU010000429.1:0-7759 GCA_037968595.1 Comamonas sp. | reverse complement strand
CAGCATGACCCCCAGCAGCGGGCCGGGCCATTTTCCTCAGCGCCGCTGCCTGTCTGCGCAACCGACGTGCGTTCTTGCGGTTCGGCGTGAGCCATTGCGTGCTGGTCGCCGGCCCGCTGCTGGGGGTCATGCTGACCCTGGCCTTGGTGCCGGCCAGCGCCGGTGCGGCGAATGCCGCGCTCATCGAAGGCGCAGCCGGGGTCATCACGATTGCGGCAGTCATCCTCTCCAGCTCTCAGCTTTTCCTTTCGCGACTGCTTTGCGCCCCGGCGCAGCTGGTTTTCCAGCCTGCCGCGACTGCAACGCAGAACAAATCAATTGATATTTACAAAAGTCAAACTACAATCAATAGCTTATAACTATCGAAGTTGAATGCGCTTTGGGCTTTTATCCACGGTTCACGGCACGCAACTCCACCTACTGCCATGAATTACTCCATTGCTCCTGCGCATGCCAGCCTTCATTGGCTGGGACTCGCTCTTCAAACCATTTTCCGCAATCCCCTGGCTTTGCTGCTGCTGGCCGGGCTGCTGCGCATCGGCCATGAGCTTTTGTGTCGCATTCCCTTTGTCGGAACACCGCTGTCCGCCGCCATCGAGCCCTTCACCATCTTGATCATGCTGATCGTGGTGGCGCAGGCCTCCAAGGGCCGCAGCTCAACGTCCGCGCTGCTGTGGTCAGGATGGCGCGCGTTCCGCGGGCCGCTGCGCGGCATGCTCGTGCTGAGCGTGGTGCGGCTCACTCTTTTCCTGCTCGCGTTGACGCTGCTGTCGGTGCTCTGCGACCAGGGCTTTGCCTATCGCCATCTGCAGGGCCACCAAGGGTTCATGGAAGGCGAGCGGCATCAACGGATGCTGGCGGGGCTGGACATGCTGGTACTGCCACCGGCCGCGCTGCTCGCTTTCGCGCCCGCGCTGGTGCACTGGCACGGGCTCAGCCCTCTGCAGGCCATATGGTCCAGCGCTGCGGCTTGCCTGCGCAACTGGCGCGCCATTCTGCTGCTGATCCTGGTCCAGGCATACGCCGTGCACCTGCTCATCAGCCTGCTGACCTGCCTCATGGAATCCATGCCGGCGACAAACGAATTCGCAATGCAGGCACTTGTCGACAGCCTGGTCCTTCTTTCCTCCGCTGTCTTCAGCATTTCCTGGTTCTTTGCCTTTCGCACGCTGTTCTGGGGCGCAGGACCTGCCCCGACTGCGCCACCAAGCGCCCGCCTGCCATTGCAGTCCCGTGCCGTCCCCGCCCGCAACGGCTTGCGCTGGCTGCAAATGGGCTTTAAGACCTTCAAGCGCCAGCCGCTGACCCTGGGCCTGGGCCTGATCGCCTCTTGGCTCATCATTTTCTTGCCGTTTTCCGTGCTGCTGGCGATGGTGGTCACGGCCCAGGCCGACAAAGGCAGTCAGTCCCTGCGCGCCGTGCTGCAAGCCGCGGGGCGCGCATTGCGCCAGGATTTCTGGCGGCTGCTGCGGCTGGGCGCGCTGTACGTGGGAATCGCTTGGCTCGTGCTGAGCATCACCTTCGTGGTCGGGACCGGGGTCGCTGCACGCCTGTCGGCGACGTCGGCCCAGGCCGACGCGCCCATTGCGCTGGCCACGCTGGGGGTCGCGGCCATCGTTCTGATCGCGCTGGCGACGCTGCAGTTCTGGCATGCCCCCGGACTGATCCACTGGCTGCGCCTTTCCCCCCTGCAGGCGCTGCGCTGCAGCAGCCATGCGGTGCGGCTCAACTGGCGCGCTTTTTCATTGTTCTTTGTGCTGTGGGGGCTCATCTATGCCGTCTGCGGCATGGCCCTGGTGATGCTGGTCCGGCTGCCCGACCCCGCGAGCTTCAGGTTCACGGCAATCTCCACGCAGTTCGCGATCTGCGTGATGTATGTCTTGCATGTCATCTTCATGTCCTGCATCCATTTCAGTTTTCGCGACTGTTTTGCCGTGCCCCACAACGCCGAGTTGCGCGCCGAGTTGCGCGCCGACTGAGGGTCTGCCTGCGGGCGCCGCGCGCTGCAACCCGCTCTTGTCACCTGAGGAAGCACTGCGCGCACGCCGACATTGCCGTGCCCGACCCGCAGGCGCACAGGCAATGCAGCGACATCCTGCGGTGCGGCAAGCCTGCGACTGTGGGACTTCTACCTGCGGCGCAAGGCCGCAATGCCCACGCCCCACGACCCGCGCCATTTCCAGCGCGTGTTGCGCCCGCGCTTCGCCTACCCGCTCGATCTGGCGCAACAAGCGCTGCCCCGCCCCTGCAACAACGCCGGCATCTTGCTGGCGGCTTTCATGGACGGGGACATGATAGATACAAGAAAACTATCAATATTATAAATAGATAGTTAAAATACATAACTCGCATGCAATGTTTGTCCTGCTCCGGACACCTACCTCATCCTTCCCTTGAAAACTTTCATGATATGCAACCCCAAATCGTTCGTGTTCCCGCCCGCGCCGGCGTTCAATGGCTGCGACTCGGCCTGCTGACTTTCTGGCGTCGGCCCTGGATCTTTGCCTTGCTGATGCTGCTGCAGTTGGTCGGCATAGCCCTGCCCGCGTACTTCATTCCCGCGCTGAAGAGTCCTCTCATGGCATTGGCGCCCTTCTTCTCGCTGGCCGTGGTGCTGGCCGCAGCCCAGGTGGATAGCGGCCAGCGCTGCGGGCCGGCCACGCAGCTGATGACGACCAGCCGCAAGCCGCTGCGCGCCATGCTTGCGCTGGGCGCTCTATATGCGCTGAGCGACTACGGTTTCGGCCTGCTCATGGCACTGTACAAGGAGGCCGGCGTCGCGAATCTCGCCATGCTGCTGGCGATCTCCGCGCTCATGACACTGGGATCCATAGCGCTGTACCTGGTGCTCTGGCCGGCGCCGGGTCTGATCCACTGCTACGGTCAGCCTCTTTCCAAGGCCCTGCTCTTGAGCGCCGGCGCGCTGCTGCGCAACTGGCGCGCGTTCGTGCTGTTCGTGCTGACGGCATTCGGTGTCTACGGGGTAGTGCTAGTGGGCAGTGCAACGCTGCTGATGCTGGCCGGGATCGAGGGAAAGGCCTTCACCGCCGTATTGGTGTCTCTCTCTGTGCTGCTGCTGCTGGTGCCGAGCACTTCCACATTTTTCATGCTGCGCGACTGCTTTGCGGCCAAGTCGCCGGGGCTGGCAGGCACGGAGCTGCGCGCCGCCTGAGGCCGCAGACCGCCACCGCCTCTCCATGCCGCCCTCGATGCCAGCATCTCGCTGGCGTTTTTCCATGCGCAATGTGGCTTGCAGCCAGCAAACGCATTTGATTGATAAAAGCTATTAAAAATAAGAACAGCAAAAAATATCAATTTTGTTGGCGACATGGATCCGCATGCTTGCCGCGCTCATATCCCAGAAAGCCATTCCCATGAAACCAGAAATCATTCAGGTTCCCGCCCTCCACGGCCTGCGTTGGCTGCAGCTCGGCGTCAGCACGCTATGGCGCCGGTACTGGACTTGCCTCCTGCTGATCGCACTGCAAGCTTGCCATATAGCTTTGTCGAGACGGCTTAGTCCGGCACCGGACAGCCTGCTCATGGGGCTGGCGCCCTTCTTCTCGCTGGCAGCGATACTCACGGCAGCCCGGGTCAGTGCCGGCCAGCAAATCGGGCCGCACACGCAACGTACGGCCTACGGCCGCAAGTGGCTGCTCCCCATGCTTGCGCTGGGCGCGCTGTATGCACTGATCAACTACCTTGCCAGTCCGCTGGTCTACCTGGCGCTGCTTCACAGCGGCATCGACTGGCCAAAGGTCGTGTATGAACTTTCCCTACGGACGGATATGGCGCTGAACCTGCTGCTCGCGCCCACACCCTGGCTGATCCACCGCTACGGAGTGTCTGCCACCACGGCCCTGCGCTTGATCGCTGCCGCCTACCTGCGCAACTGGCGCGCGTTTGCGCTGTTCACCCTCGGGTTGGTGGTGCTCGCCGCAGTGCTCCTGGTGGCCGCGATGAGCGCAGCTATCGGCTTCAAACTGGCCGACATCGAGGGCGTTGGTCTGAAAGTCAATCTGCACATCGCCGCCCAGGTGTGGTTCATGGTGCTGCTGTTCTCGAATTTCTTCATGCTGCGCGACTGCTTTGCGGCCAAGTCGCCGGAGCTGGCAGACATCGGCTTGCGCACGGCATGAACGCCGCCGTCCATCACCGGACCCCATGCGCAGGCTGCGCTCGCGCCCACCCGCATCCTGAATGGTCAAAAATGCCTGCGTTACAGTAACGCTATTGGCGCACGCGCGCGCCCGCTACTGCTTCCCCAGGATTCGACCGTTTCATGAAACTCCAGATTGTTCCCGCCCGCACAGGTGTCCAGTGGGTCAAACTTGGCGTCCAGACTTTCTGGCGCCAACCCATGGCCTTGGCCGCGCTATTTTTTCTGGCCATTGCCGGGATGTCGTTGATCAGCATCTTGCCGTTCATAGGGCCGGCGCTGGCGCTGGCCTTGCTGCCTTCCACCTCGCTGGCCATGATGGTGGCTGCGGCGGAAGCCACCCAGGGGCGCTTTCCCACGCCGGCGCTGCTGCTGGTGGCCTTTCGCACCGGCCGCCAGCGCCTCAATGCCATGGTCACGCTGGGCCTGCTGTATGCCGTGGGCTTTCTCGCGATCATGGGACTGTCGGCGCTGATCGACGGCGGCACTTTCGCCGAGGTCTATCTGGGCGGCGAGCCGATGACGCGCGAAATCGCCGAAGATCCGGCCTTCCAGTCCGCCATGTGGCTGTCGATGGCGCTGTACATCCCGCTGTCGCTGATGTTCTGGCATGCGCCCGGACTGATCCACTGGCACGGCATTCCGCCGGTCAAGGCGCTGTTCTTCAGCCTGGTGGCTTGCATGCGCAACTGGCGCGCCTATCTGGTGTTCGGCCTGGCCTGGATGGCCTTCTTCATGGGCTGTGGCATCGTGCTGGCCCTGATCACGGGCATTCTCGCCAGCCTGATCGGCACGATTGCCGGCGGCATCATGGTCGGCGCGGCAATGATCCTGGCGGCGATGTTCTTCACCTCGGTGGTGTTCACCTTCCGCGACAGCTTTTCCGCGCCCGATCCCACCGACCCGGCGGACGCCGAACTGCTCGAAGAGTGAGCGTTGTCGGCAGCATGAAAAAAACGCCCCTAGGGGCGTTTTTTTGTGGGCCAGGCAGACGCCTCAGACGCCGACCGGCTTGCCGTCGGTGCGCTGTATCACCACCGTCGACGAGCGCGGACGCACCGTGCCCGAAGCCAGGGCCGTGGCATCGGTCGTGCCATAGGCCGGCCAGTTGCCTGGGTGCTGGATGTTCAGGAAGATGCTGGTGTTGTCGGGCGAGAACGCCACGCCCGTGACTTCGGCCTCGTTGGGGCCGACAAAGAAGCGGCGCAGTTCGGCCTGGTTGCTGGCGTTGATCACCGGGCCCGTGACCGTGCTGGCCGACATGGGCTTGGGAATCACGGCCAGCATCTGGTCGTTGGTTGCCTTGGCCACGTCGTTGTTGCGACCGCCGTCCAGGCCGTTGTCGGTCTGGATCCACATGATGCCGCGGCTGTCGAAAGCCATGCCGTCCGGACTGGCCAGCTGGTTCACGGCGGTCAGCGACGAGCGGTTGGTGTCGGCATTCGCGCCTGCGGCCGCGCCAAAGACAAAGATGTCCCAGCGGAAGGCGTTCGAGCCGCTGGCATCGTGCCAGCGGATGATGTGGCCGTTGGCGTTGTTCAGGCGCGGGTTGGCGGCATTGGTGCCGGTCGTCGCATTGCGGCTGGTGTTGTTGGTCAGCGTCAGGTAGACGTCGCCGTTGGTCGGGTGCACCGCCGTCCACTCGGGGCGGTCCATGGGCGTGGCGCCGACGAAGTCGGCCGCGCCGCGGGTGTTGATCAGGATGGCTTCCAGGTTGCCGAACTCGGCGCCCAGGGTCTTGCCGCCCTTGCCCACGGTCGATGGCGCCAGCGCCAGCCACTCACCCGTGCCGTCGTCCTTGAAGCGCGCGACATACAGCGTGCCCTTGTCGAGGTACTTGGCGCCGACGGCCAGACGGTCGCTGCGCGTTGCGTCCTTGGGATCCCAGACGGCTTCGGAAACAAAGCGGTAGACATATTCAAAGCGCGAATCGTCACCGCAGTAGAACGCCAGCGGCTGGCCGGCCACCGGGTTGCCATAGGCCGCGCCTTCGTGGGCAAAGCGGCCCATGGCGGTGCGCTTGGTGGCGATGCTGGAAGGATCGTAGGGATCGATTTCCACCAGGTAGCCGAAACCGTTGACCTCGTTGCGCCAGTCCGCCAGCGCATCCGCGCCGCTGGCCGTCACATTGAAGCGGGCGAATTCGCCGTTCACTTCGGTGGCGTCGCCGGCCGCGGTTTCCCACTCGTAGCGGCCCTTGGTGCTGGACACGCCGACGCGCTTCTGGTGCGCGGGAATGGTTCCGGTGTTCAGGAAGCAGGCCGCCCAGTTTTCCTCGGCGGTGATGTAGGTACCCCAGGGCGTGGTGCCGTTGCCGCAGTTGTTGTTGGTGCCGCGCACCTGCGTGCCGTTGGGCGAGAACGGGGTCTTGACCCAGTCGCTGCCGCCCACCGGGCCGGCCAGGCGCATGGGCGTGCCCGAGGTGAAGCGGCGGTTGTACTTGGAGTTGAGCACGATGTCCCAGCTCGAGCCCTGCTTGCGCACATGCATCACGGCCACGCCGTGGGCATTGATTTCCTTGCGCACTTCCTCGACCGGACGCTTGCCCGCGACCTTGGTCGGGCCGGCGGGATGCAGGGCGAACTCATCGATGTATTCGTGGTTCACCACCAGCAGGCCTTCGGTCGAGCTGCCGTCGATGGGGAAGAAGTGCATGCCGTCGTGGTGCATGCCGGTGGAGTTCAACAGGTCATTGGAGCTGTTCTTGCCGTCCTTGTCCCAGGCGGCGGCCTTGTCGTTGAGCGGCGTGCCCCAGGCACCGAGCACCTGCGCCGTGTAGCCCGCGGGCACCACGCAGGCGTGGGTCATGGAGTTGGGCAGCGACTGGAAGCCCAGCTTGAGTTCCGGCTCCACCGGCTTCACGGGATCGACGGGCGCCGGGTCACCATCACCACCACAGGCCGTCAGGCTGAAGCCCGCCATCAGCGCCACCGCAGCGCCCAGGCTGCCACGTGTCACGGAACGGCGCGAGAGGCTTGCCTCGAGAATGGAACTGAAGGGCGCGTTGGCGCTCTGGTTGCGAACAACCTTGTCGGAAATGGATTTGCTCACGTGGCGACTCTCTTGGTTTTGTCGATTCATCGACGGGTGCCGCCACTCTAGGAAAACAATATGACGATAGCGTGAAACACGACACAAGACAGATCGCCCGCGCGTTCAGCCTTTCTTGCGCCGCAGTTCGGCCAAGTGAACGCGATCATCCACGCTGGAAAACAGCACCGCCAGCACGATCCCGACCGCCGCGCCCAGCAGGGTATCGACGACGCGCTCGACGGGCATGTTTCCCAGCATAGGCGCGTGCGCGGCCAGCATTGTCATCAACAGCGCCATGGGTGTGACCGTGATCTGCCCGAGTGCATAGTTGAAGCCGATGATGACTTCCGTAAGAAACTGGAAGACGACAATTGCCAGCACGATGACCCACAGCGGCGGGTGCTGGGCCAGTATCAGCCAGACCAGGCAGGCGCCGATCACGGTGCCGCCCAGGCGCTGCAGCGCCCGGCTCATGGTCACATGCAGATGGCTGCCCTGCATCACGGCCGTGGCACCAATTGCCGCCCAGGCCGGGTGCTGCGCGCCCGCGGCCCAGGCAAGCAAGGC